>DOIV01000114.1 GCA_003511845.1 Flavobacteriaceae bacterium
AGGAGCGGCCATCTTTTCTATTTTGTCATACATTGGAAATCATCACAACTCTACTCAAGGGTTAAAGGGAGATAAGAATATTATGATTTCCAGTATTAGCTCAATACAGTTTAAAAATGCTGGGGCAATGTTTAATGGTTATATTCAGTTCACTTTTATGGGCGGTCAAGAAGCAAAGGGAGGTATATTTCAAGGAACACAAGACGAAAATACAGTCATGTTTACAAAAAAATAACAGCCAGTTTTTGAGCAAATAAGAGAGATTGTAGAAGAAAGGATACAATCAGGAAATAATCCTGTATCAAAAAACTCAGATGCTGATGAACTTGAAAAATTAGCAAGTTTACGTGATAAAGGGATTCTTACAGAAGAATAATTTCAACAAAAGAAAAAACAGATTTTAGGGTTATAAAAATATGAAAAGCTCACAAAGACACTCCAAATTCGAGGTAATATGGACTTAACAACAATATTAAGTTCTGGGGTTGTGGCTGGTCTAGTCGCTGGTCTAGTCGCTGGTTTAGTGACACTCAGAACAACAGAAAGAAAAATAGCTATCGAAAACATTACCCAGCAACGGAAATTATGGCGGGACAAAGTCAGAGAAAAATCATTAGAAGTAGCAAAAGGGTATAAAAATAATGATGCTTCAAAACTAAAAGAATTGTATGGAGAGTTTCAACTCATCCTTAATCCAGAAGATGACAACGATAAATCAATCCTTGATACATTATGGCAAATGCAAAACGAACATAAAGAAAAGGATTTAATTATTGAGTTCACTGAAAAACTAGCTTTACTTCTAAAACACGATTGGGAACGGGCAAAATTAGAAGCAAAACCAGTGTGGCATTTTTGGGGTAAGCCGAAGCGTATTCCTTACAATAAATTTAAAAATAAGCGTGATGCCAAAAACAGCTAACAAAAAAATCCAGCGGACGCAAAAAGACGCGCCGCTGATTTAGGCGTTAGCACTACAACATAATAAACATTGGAGTATCAATGCCTGTACTGGGAATTAATCTAGAAAAAAATGGTTTCAGATATACTCTCTTGGAGGGTACTAAAGATGCCCCGAAATTTATTGAGAAACAAAAAGTGGCCATTAATGCTGCTTCTGATATATCTGAGCTAATGGATTGGTATGAAACAACCTTTCAAAATCTGGTGTCAAAATATAATCCTTCAATAATTGGTATTAAACTAAGCCTGGATGCTAAAAAGGCTTCTATCCCTTATTGGTATTATCCTTATGGCGTGCTTCATAATATTTCCTATAAAAAGAAAATTGAAATATTTGAGTTTGTTCCAGCTAACTTTACTCCTTCTAAATTTGGTTTTAAAAAAAGCATTAATTTATATAATCATATTGATGATGTTATGGGAGTTCATAAACCCCATTGGGATAAAAGCCAGAAATACTCTGTTTTGGCTGCATGGATGGTTTTATAAATGTCGTTAACAGAAGTAGATAAATATGAAATCAAAAGTCACTTAGGTAAGGGTTTTTTTGGTGATGTTTACCTTGCTCAAGACAGAGCCTTAGATGCTGTTAAAGCAATAAAAATACTAGAAGCTCCTGACCCAGCACAGTTTATGAAGGCCTTAGAAGAGGCTCAAATACTCCATAAGTGTAAACATAAACATATTGTTGAGGTTAATGAGGCTAATATTTATGAAATAAACGGTGAATCCAAAGTTGTTATAGACATGGAGTATTTACCAGATGGTTGCTTTGAAGATAAAATCATAAATTATAGTGCTTCAATTCATGATTCAGTCAGGTACGTCATTGATTGCTTATTTGCACTAGAGCACGCACATAATCAAGGCGTTCTTCATCGAGATATAAAGCCAGCAAATATTATGCTGTGCCAATATGGTGCAAAACTATCTGATTTTGGTTTGGCTACTGTTTTAGGAACTAAACAAGCTGGATCACCAAAGGGTTATATAACTCACTTAGCACCTGAATATTTTAAGAATAATGTTACAACTGCATTAACTGATATATATGCAATGGGCGTAACCCTTTTCAGGGCATGTAATTACATTGCTGATTGGATATCAGTTATAAATAACATATCAAATCCAAAACAAAAAATTATCAATGGTAAGCTTATATCTGCTATTGGTTATCAGTCATTCGTTCCAGCCAAGCTGAAAAGGATCATTAATAAAGCTTGTGCAATTAACTCGGTACAAAGATATCAATCGGCGGCTGAAATGCGTCAGGCTTTAGAAAAAGTCCAATTTTTCATTGACTGGAGAAAACATGAAGAACTTCGTTGGGAAGGTGTGTGTAAGAAAACGAAACGAAAGTTTATGGCTGTCGTAGAATCTGGAAAAAACAAACATAAAGTAAATATCAAGCAGAATAATAGAAGGCTTACTAATCATTGTTCAGATTTTTCGTGTCCTGATAAAGCAAAAGCATATATGCAACGCCATATATCTGAGACAATGTTAAAGTAAATGTGCTAACAATTAGCTCCACCAGACAATTTAAAGCGTCACTTGTTTTGCATTCGCAAAACCGTGCCACTTAAAATTG
>DOIV01000228.1 GCA_003511845.1 Flavobacteriaceae bacterium
AGTCCTCATAAACAATAGTTTACTGCGGGTTAAAAATTTTTTGAGCGTCGTGCTTTTTTACTAAAAAAGGTTTTGCAATGGTCTTGAAAAATTGAACTGCAATTTTCTAGCTATTTACTACTTATCAACCTCAATTTTTGCAGGTACAACAGGCAATTCAAAACTATTAATTAAATTGCTGTAATAATCTAATTCATTAAGGATATTATTTTTTGAGTTTTCAAAACTCTCAACCATATTGGTGAACAAATCTTTATAATACTCAATACCATTATTGATATTACAGACAAAGGTCTTGTAGTATTTTTCATCTTTTTTATTTACTGGTAAGATTTGATTCTCTAATTTATCCTTTAAAAAGTTTACATAAATAGAAAGCTCTTTAATAAACACATTAGGTCTATCTTCTCTTACTTTTACAGTAACATCTTTTTTTCCGTAAATATGACCAACCATGTTTTTTAATGAAGTGATGGCTGAAAAATACGCTAAATTAGGACCAGGACAAATGGTGGTAATTTGTTTGTATAAATCAGTGCCTAATTCTTTTAAAGATGAAGTACCCAAACCAATACAAAGACATGCTTTTGCCACAACACTATCATATTGCTTTTTATATTGTTTTTCATTTAAATTTAGGGTGTCCATTTGAGCAATTTTTAACTTCATATACTTACTTGAAGCTGTACAAATAGGTTTCTCTGTAAATTCAGTATTTGAAATTAGAATTTTTTTAGGACAAGAACTACCAGGTGTTCCTCTAAAAGGAGGTAATTTTGAAATTTCTTTTCCATCAACTTTTAAACTGTTAAACGGAATTCCAAAAGGAGAAATATTACTTAAGTATAGGTCTTTTTCTTTGGTCTTAGCTAAACGATTTCTTGTGTCTTTATCAACCGATGTAGCTTCAGGAACTAATAAAAAAGGAGAACCCCAACCTACAGAATCTACCTTGTAATGATCTAATAAGAATTGATGTTCTTCATGTGTACCTACACCACCTTGTACAGTTAGCTTAATAGATAATACTTCATTTGGTACAGTTCTGTTTTTATCTTTTAAGGCATTGACAAATAATTCATGGGTAATTGTTATTAAATCTTCTTTACCTTTATTAAATTCTTCTAAAATAAGACCCAATAAATGACCGTCAGTTGCAAAGGCATGACCTCCACAATTTAAGCCAGATTCAATTCTATATTCAGAAACCCATAATCCTTTTTTGGCAAAGAATTTACCTTGAATTAAAGCAGATCTATAATCACTAACTTTTATTACAATTTTCTTTTTTAAATAGTTGTTTTCATCTGGATAAAAATCTTCAAACTTTTCAAAATATCCGTAAAGACGAGGGTTCAAACCAGCTGATAATATAATTGAAGAATCTAAATCACTATTCGCAAAACCTCTTAATGCAGCATGAGCATCGTTGAATTCTTGTGGTAATTGCTCTTTGCCAATATAGTTAGGTTTGTCTAATTTGGTCATGATATTTACATCAATTTTACCAATAGATAAGTTATCGTTAAGCCAATCCCATATTTTATTTACATCAACATTGTTTTTTTGAAACGCAATGAGTTTTGTTTGACATTTGACACATCAGGTAAGAGATCAATATATTTCTGTAATTCAGAACCTTTTTCTAATAATGATTTTTTCAATTTTTCAAAAGATTCATTTGTTAAATCATTTACAAAATTTAAATAGGCCGTGATTCTATTTGCCTGAAAATCCTCCATTTTTCTAGTAATGGCTTCAAAAGGAAGTTTTAAATTTTTAAAATATGCTTCTCTCATTTGCTCAATTAACAAATCATCAGCAATAGAAACTACAGAGTCAATACCATATTTTGCAACTTTTATTGGCGAGTCCATGGTAAAACCTAAACCCATTACAGGGATATGAAAAGTATGTGCCATATTTTTTTATAAGATTAAGAAGACACAAATGTAAAAATAAGTTTTATAAAAAGATGTTTTAATCTTAATATTATGAAGTTTTTCATAATATTGGTTGAATGGGTATCCAAACCTCTTCTTTTGCATTTGGATCATTTGGATTGTAATTTTCTGACAGTATTTCAAAGTGAGGACGATTGTCTAAGGTGTATTTTGAGTTTGGAAGCCATTCTCCATAAATAGAAGCTGCTGTTTTGGGGAATTCTTGAGGTGTTCCTTTATGGATAAATACGGCATACAAACCACCAACAAGATTGAATTTGGATAAACCCTTAGGAATATCTTTAAAATTTTCAACTTCAATAGCTGCCCACTTTTCAAAAGGAGTTGTAGGTGTGAACTGTTGCATATCAAAGTTATCTTCATACACCTGAATGGAATAGAAATTTGTGTTAATCCTATTTATTACCTCTTTTATTAATGGCTTGAATTGTTTCCAAAGTGCTAAAGTCTTATTTTCAGCAAGAGAAGTTTGAATGCCAATACCTATTAGTTTTTTGTCTGCTATTCTTAATATTTTTGGTGTTTGCATGTCTTTAGATATTCTGTTTTAGACACTAATTTCACCAATTTTCACGAATAATGGGTAGAATTTGTAAAAAAATCACCTTACTCCCGGTGTAAAATCTTCTGGAGCATTTTGAGGTGTGTTGGTTGTTCCTGCAGCACCAGTATCATTCCACAGTTGCCATTCACTAAAAGTATAATTAGGATTGCCGTGTGTAACACTAGTATTTCTTAAGGCTCTACCGTCTTCAAATTCATGATTTGTACCAGAGCCATCTTCACCAATAACACCAAAAATATCGATGACCATTCCGTTAGGGTCTAACAATTCTATAGTATCATCACCATTTGAACCTGCAGGGCCATTTGTAGCTCCGACCAAATCGGGTTCAAAACCAAAAACAGTTTTAAATTCTGTTGCAT
This sequence comes from Flavobacteriaceae bacterium, assembly GCA_003511845.1. Taxonomy (GTDB): domain Bacteria; phylum Bacteroidota; class Bacteroidia; order Flavobacteriales; family Flavobacteriaceae; genus Aureibaculum. The sequence goes on from DOIV01000228.1 coordinate 2,892, forward strand.
TTACAGCAATAACAAAAGTTTTATCTATTGCTATAGAATTTCCTGTCAAATCGATGGATGCAGTACTAATGGTATTGTCATTGGTGTAGCGTTTGATTGTCCATCCCGTAAGGTCAAGAGTTTTACCACTTGCATTGTAAAGTTCTATAAACCGTGCTTTGGTATTATTGTTAGGATCTGCCAATTCAGAAAAGAAAAGCTGATTGGTCAAATCGCCCATAGGTTCGCAGCGTGTTTGAGTCATTTCAG
>DOIV01000282.1 GCA_003511845.1 Flavobacteriaceae bacterium
TGGTACTGATACTCAATTAAAATCTCCTTCTGATATTGTCATTGATGGTGCCGGAAATATAATTATTGCAGATTATAAAAATCATAGAATTAGAAAACTAAACTCTTCAGCTCTTGGTGTCACTAATTTTACCGTGAGTAATGTTAATGTATTCCCTAATCCTATTACAAATAGTGAAACTTTAACAATAGAATCACAAGAGGTAATTACTCACATCTCAATTTACAATACTGTTGGTCAAGAAATCTATAGTATAAAACCAAATTCAACAAAACATTTATTAAACTTAAGAAATCAAAAATCTGGTGTTTATTTTATTAAATTGATATTGTCTGATGCTAGTACTAGCATTCGTAAACTGATTATTAACTAGGTTCAATTACTTAAAGTAAGAACCACGATATAATTTCCTTTTTTTTGAAGTGAAATATAAATATGAAAAAATTAGTCAACTATTTTTTACAAGGTTTATTATACATTGCACCATTAGGGATTACAGCCTATATTATTTATGCCATTTTTAACTTTATAGATGGTTTATTGCAAGAATATCTTTTTAAGTTTTTTGATATTAAAATTCCTGGGTTAGGTGTTTTAACACTTGTATTATTCTTAATTTTAGTAGGACTTTTAGGAAGAACCATTATTGCAGACCCCTTAAAATTACTTTTTAGAAATATTATTGAACGTATACCTCTTCTAAATTTTATCTACTCTGCTTTTAATGATTTATTTTCTGCTTTTGTTGGTAAAGAAAAGAAATTTAGTAAACCCGTACTGGTTAAAGTCAATTTAAATTCTGATTTAGAGAAGTTAGGCTTTATAACTGAAGAAGATTTAGAATTACTAGGCGAAAAAGACAAAGTAGCCGTCTATTTCCCGCATTCTTACAATTTTTCAGGAGAATTATTTATTGTACCTCTTGCAAATATAAAAACTGTTGATATCAATTCTAGTGATGTTATGAAATTTGTAGTTTCAGCAGGACTAACAGGTTGGGATAAAAGTGAAGAAAAATAATCTCTTGACTTTCTCAATCTCAATAAAAAAACTAACTTTGTTTACTTGTGCTGAACTCGTTTCAGTATCACTAGATTCAGCTCATTGAAATGGAACGACATACTTACTTTAGGTGTAATTTCTATAAAAAATTATTATAATTAAATTTAACAACAATGAAAATTATCAAAATAACATTAACTACTATACTTACAATTACTTTATTACAATTGGTAAATGCACAACAGTTTCCTAATGGTATGCAATACCAAAGCATTGCTCCTCCTACCACACCAGCATTACCTAATTATGGAGAAAGTGCAGTAGATAATTCAGTTTCTAATCCAATAGAAATTACAAGAGTAACAGAAGCAGTTAACTATGTAGATGGTAATGGAGATCCACAAATTTGGTATCCAACACATGAATACGCAAAAACACAAGTTTGGAATGCCGACCAAACAAAATATAAAATTAGTTCTTGGAAAGTGTATGATGCCACTACTCACCAAGAAATACACCAGTTGTCAAGTATGTATCCAAGTTATTGGTCAAATACAGACCCTGATGTTGTGTGGAGTTTTAGAGAAAATGGAGATGTAAAAAAACACACTGTTTCAACTAATGCCACGCAAGTTGTAGCAAATATACCAGGCTATGAGGTTGTAAAACTAGGACCAGGAGAAGCAAATATGGATAAAAACGACCACTATGTAGCTTTAGTTGGTAAAAAGGCAAATGGTGATTTAGATGTTATTATTTTCAACTTACAGACGTTACAAATAGACCATACAGAAACTTTTGTTGGAGCTTGGGGTAATGGAAATTCTTCATCCCCTAACTTTATTGATTGGGTATCGGTATCTCAATCGGGTGATTATGTTGTGATTAATTGGACTAATGGTTTAAATCAGATTGATTATACAGTTGCTCTATTTGGCACGGATCATTATGGTGTAGAAGTTTATAATAGAGCAGATATGGCATTTCAAAATCGTATAATACCTTATGGTAACCACGGAGACTTAGGATATGCCATTGACGGTGATGAAGTTTATGTGCAGTTTTACGGAGAATATGGAGGCGGAAAAATCTATATGCATAAATTAAACGGAAATGCTTCTTCAATTGTTCTTAATACACATCCAGATTTTGGAGTGTCTGGTCATATTTCTTGTAGAAATATAAATAGACCTGGATGGGCTTATGTTACAATGAGCGAACTGGATGAGTCTGCACAACTAGTAGCCGTAAAATTAGACAATTCTAGTATCGTAGAGCATTTTGGACATCATTTTAGTAGTGCTTTGAGTTATGCTCAAGCTGCTATGGCAGTTGCTTCTCCTAATGGTGATAAAATTTGTTTTAAATCGGATTTTGGAACTGACCCCGTTGGTGGCTCTAAGGTTGCATATAGCTTTTTTGCTAATTTAGCAACTCCGTTATCTACCCAAGATGAACATTTAAATAATGTAAGTATCTATCCTAACCCAGGAAATGATTTTATAAAAATAAAAAGTCTGAAAAACATTACAGACATTACTATTTATAATGTAACAGGTCAAAAAATTAAAACTTTCCTAGTTAAGAACTCAAATACTAATACAATTAATACAACTAACTTAAATAGTGGGTTTTACTATTTAAAAATTACAACTGAAAAAGAAAAAATCATAAAAAAGATAGTTATTCAATAACTATGGCTAACAAAAAACATATGTAATTTCGGGTTTTGGTGCTAAATTAAAAAATAAGTAATTTAAAGTCCGCAACTTTACATATTCAAATCGATAAACGAAACAGTCCTAACGCTTATATTTCAAAGGCAAATGCACCACTTTTTTAGTTTCAAAAAAATCTTCTGTAAAATAGTCTGACAATTTATAAATAGTTGTTTTAGGAAAATTAGCAAGTTCTTCAGTTAAATCACCTCCTTTTAAATAGAGAATTCCGTTTTTTAATTCGTGATTTTGTTTTTTAGCCACTTTTTTACGTGTCCATTTCACAAAATCACTCATATTGGTCACTGCACGGCTTATAATAAAATCGAATTCTCCTTTTACCTCTTCGGCTCTACTATGTTTAGCTTTAACATTTTTTAACCCCAAAGCATTGGTAATCTCTTGTACTACTTTTATTTTTTTACCAATAGAATCTACCAAATAAAATTGCGTTTCAGGAAATAAAATGGCCAACGGAATTCCAGGAAATCCACCACCAGTACCGACATCTAACACTTTTGATTTAGGCTGAAAACTCA
>DOIV01000323.1:0-2121 GCA_003511845.1 Flavobacteriaceae bacterium
AAACGAAGAAAAATTGTGGTTCCGAACCTATCTGTGGGAGTTATAGTGTGCCTTAATAAAGACGCAAGTAAAGCCCCACTACTTCAGATGAAGAGGGGGATAAATTCGCTCGATTCTAAAATATTTTAAGTTTTAAATAAAATATGTTGAGCGAAGAAAGGGAGATTGATAATACGGATTAAATATTCAAAGTCTTTTAGTATCTTGCTAAAAGGCTTTTTATTTTTTTGTATGTCCATTTTTTGTCATAATCAACTGTCACCCTGTCCCGAAGCTTCGGGAGTTTCAGGGTCTCATTGTTAGGAGTTTTATATACAGCTAAATGAGATTCTGAATCTAAAGGAAGCTTCGGGGCAGAATGACGAGACCAAATACTTTATGTCTCTTTACGGACATATAATTATTTTTTAACTTTTGAAATGAAGTCTTTTGCCTAATGTTTATAAGCGAAGCGGTCTAGGATCTTTAAAAATATGATATTATTATCCAACAAATTATGGTTTCCACCTGTCGAAACAGCTTCGGCTGAAGGAATAGTTGCTTTTGGCGGCGATTTGTCTGTTGAGCGGTTGTTATTGGCTTATAAAAGTGGAATATTCCCTTGGTACAATCAAGGAGAACCTGTTGTTTGGTATAGTCCAGAACAAAGAATGGTATTGTTCCCTGAAGAATTGAAAGTATCAAAAAGCACCAAACAATTATTGCGAAAAGAGATCTTTAAAGTCACTTTTAATCAAAATTTTGAAGAAGTGATTAAGCAATGTAAAATTATCTCTAGAAAAGACCAAGCAGGAACGTGGATAACCGATGAAATGGAACAAGCGTACATACAATTACATAAATTAGGGCATGCTAAATCTGTTGAGGTTTGGTTAGATGATGAGCTGGTAGGCGGCTTGTATGGTGTAGATCTACCTAAGCGGCAGATTGGTCTAGGGGCAATTTTCTGTGGAGAGAGTATGTTTAGTAAAGTGTCAAATGCTTCTAAAATTGCCTTTATTTATTTGGTAGAAAAATTAAAAAAAGAGCAGTATAAAATGATAGATTGCCAAGTGTATAATGATCATTTAGCGAGCTTAGGAGCAAAAGAAATACCAAGAGCAGAATTTTTAAAGTTTTTACCTAAACTATAAAAACAGAACTCCTTATCTTTGAGTTTTCAATCATTTAATTTTTGAGTTTATAATGAGTATAAAAAACGCACAAGTACAAGTTGATAACTGGATAAAAGAACATGGTGTTCGTTATTTTAATGAATTGACCAATATGGCTCAATTGACTGAAGAAGTTGGTGAAGTGGCACGAATTATTGCAAGACGTTATGGCGAGCAAAGCGAAAAAGAAAGTGATAAAAATAAAGATTTAGGCGAGGAGCTAGCTGACGTAATGTTTGTGGTCTTGTGTTTGGCAAATCAAACAGGTGTTGACTTACAAGATGCTTTTGATAAAAAACTAGCTATTAAAACCAAACGAGACCATGACCGTCATCACAATAATGAAAAATTAAAATGACCTTTACAGAAAAAATACAAACAGTATTCTTTTGGAAAAAATCGGTACAAATTATAATACCTTTTTTTATAGTATTGGTAATTATATCTCTGCTATTTAATAGTTTTTCTTCAGTAATAAGTTTTAATCTCACTGAAATTAAATCTCAAAATTTTGAAAACGGAAAATGGAAAATTTTCTTTTCAACCAAAGTCATTATAAGTATACTGTATGGAGTTTGGGTTGCTCATAAGAATATAAATTAAGGTAAGCTCAACATAGTACACTGATTATTAGTTGTCGTTATTTTCGTTTGAAAAAACGCTGTCATTCCTGCGTAGGCAGGAATCCAGAAGTGTAAAAGGCAGAACAATTAAAATGTGTATTCAAATATTTAGATAAAAAAGTAATTACTCAACTCTTCTTATCCTTTAAAAAGGAATACAATACCGATTGAAAAAACGATAGTAATAAGCTAAAAAGCAGTGCGTATAATAATCCTGAGACTGCAAACCCGTCAATCAACTTGCTTGCTAATAAAATAATTATAGCGTTAATTACAAACAGAAATAAGCCTAAGGTTATTATTGTAATAGGTAAAGTTAAGATGACCAATATTGGTTTTACAAA
>DOIV01000323.1:2529-8407 GCA_003511845.1 Flavobacteriaceae bacterium
GCTAAAACAACAACAGCAATTGCAGTAAGTAGCATTTTTAATATAATTTTCATTTTTTAGATTTAATAGTTTAATCTAAATAGACAATATACATGCCAAACTTAATTCTGTAGAAATTCAGCCACATAATTGTAAAAATCTTGAGGATTCTCGGCATGTAGCCAATGACCTGCGTTTTTGACAGTTTTAATTTCTGCCTTTGGGAAATGAGCTTTAATTAAATGAATGTCATCCTTAGTAATATAACCAGAATTTTCTCCTTTTAAAAATAATATTTTTCCTTGATAAACAGTTAAAGAAGGTAATGCAGTTCCTATTTCATCAATATTTTCAATTAATGCAGAAAGGTTAAATCGGAAAGCCAATTGTTCTTTGGTTTTCCAATAGACATTTTTTAATAAAAATTGTCTGATTCCCCATTCAGGAATGTAGCTTTTTAAAACCTTTTCTACTTCGCTTCTTGATTTTTGTTTTGAAAAATCAATGGTACTTAATCCTTCTAAAATAGTATCATGATGTCTAGGATAAAATTTTGGACCAATATCAGCAATAATAATTTTGTCAACTTTTTCAGGATGTGTCACTGCAAATAGCATAGCGGTTTTTCCTCCCATAGAGTGCCCTAAAATAATTGTTTTTTTTAGTTGATGATGGTTCATGTAATTCAATAAATCATCTACCAAGACTTCATAATTGAATTCATCGTCAAAAAAACTACGACCGTGATTTCGTTGATCCATTAAATGGACTTCATAGTTCTCTGAAAATTTATTTCCGAGTGATTTCCAATTGTCACCCATGCCTAAAAAGCCGTGAAGGATCAATAATGGTTCACCCTCACCTATTATTTTTGAATGTAAAATAGTACTCATAATAATTTAATATTTAACTTCTCTATTCTCAATTTATGTAGATACATATTAATTACATTTTCTAATCCTAAATACAATGATTCGGAAATTAAAGCATGTCCAATAGAGACTTCTAATAAATTAGGAATATTTTCTGCAAAAAATTTGATATTGTCTAGACTTAAATCATGTCCAGCGTTGATGCCTAACCCCAAATTACTTGCCAACTGAGCACTTTCAATATATGGTTCAATAGCGTTTTTGTTATTTAAAGCATATTGTGTGGCAAAATGTTCGGTATAGAGTTCTATTCTGTCGCTTCCTGTCTTTGCAGCAGCTTCAATTAAAGCAGTGTCGGTATCAATAAAGATAGAAGTTCTGATGTTATTCCGTTGAAATTCAGTAATGATGTCAGTTAAAAAATCTTGATGTTTTATGGTGTCCCATCCAGTATTTGAAGTAATAGCATCAACAGCATCAGGTACTAAAGTTACTTGAGTAGGTTTTATAGCTAATACCAAATCAACAAATTTTTTGATAGGATTTCCTTCAATATTGTATTCAGTAGAAACAATGGGTTTTAAATCGTAGACATCTTGATATCTGATATGTCTTTCGTCTGGTCTTGGATGTATGGTAATGCCTTGTGCTCCAAATTCTTGAATGTCAGTTGCAACTTGAACTAAATTAGGTGTATCACCACCTCTAGAATTTCTTAAAGTAGCTATTTTGTTGATGTTTACACTTAGTCTTGTCATTAGTTCTTCTGTTTTGAGAGTTATGAAAATATAGAAAAACAAAATTAGTGGTTTTATAGTTTAATTTTAGTTATTTTGCAAGATATTATGCAAACATCAGATTACATTACTAAAGACATAAAGCCGTTATCATCTTCTGATAAAGCAAGTAAAGCAAAAGAGCTGTTTAAGCAGCTCACTTTTTCGCATTTACCTGTGGTAGATAAGGGAGTGTTTTTAGGATTGATAGCTGAAAATGACATTCAAGCAGTTGTAGATAATAACGACCTTCTTTCTGAGTATACTTATTTGTTGCAACCTTTTTCTGTAACAGATAAAACGAATTGGTTTGAATTGTTGAAGGTGTTTGCTTTAAATGATGCGAATATTATCCCTGTACTTACAGAGAAACAAAAGTATTTAGGTTATTACGAGTTGACTGATATTTTACATATTTTTAATAGTACACCTTTTTTGAATGAAAGTGGAGCGATTTTAGTGATTTCTAAAGAGATTTCTGATTATTCTTTTAGTGAAATTTCTCAAATTGTAGAATCTAATAACGCGAAATTATTAGGAGCTTTCATATCAAATATTGATAAAGAAAGAGTTGAGGTAACCGTAAAAATTAGCGATCATGATTTGAATAATACCATGCAGACTTTTAGAAGGTATAATTATACGATATTGACAGGTTTTCAAGTGGACGAATATTTGAATACACTGAAAGAAAGGTCAGATTATCTTCAGAAATATTTAGATATATAGCAATTAAAAAATATGATAAAAGTAGGTGTTTACGGGCAGTATTATACAGATGAGGCTATAAGTTATATAAAAATTTTATTAAATACACTTGCTGAAAAAAATATAGAAGTTTTTATTGAAGAACAATTTTATAATCTGATAAAGGTTAATAATTTTCCTGAAAAAGAATACCAGACTTTTAATAATTATAAAGATTTAAACAATTCATTTGAAGTTATGTTTACTGTTGGTGGTGATGGTACTTTTTTAAGAGCGGTTACGTATGTAAGAGATTTAAACATACCAGTGTTGGGAATTAATATTGGGCGTTTAGGTTTTTTAGCAACGGTACAAAAAGAACATATTTATGAAGCTATTGATTTGCTGATAAGTAAGCAATACAAAATTAATGAAAGAACATTGTTAAGTGTGAATACAGATCCAGTAAATAAAGATTTATCTGACATTAACTTTGCATTGAATGAAGTTGCTGTAAGTAGGCGAAATACAACTTCAATGATAACTGTAGAAACGTATTTAGACAATGAGAATTTAACATCATATTGGGCAGATGGATTGATAATTGCCACTCCAACTGGCTCAACTGGTTATTCTTTAAGTTGTGGTGGACCTGTAATTGCACCAAATACTAAAAGCTTGACACTTACGCCAATTGCACCACATAATTTAAATGCAAGACCTTTAGTGATTCCAGACCATACACAAATAAAACTAAAAGTAATAGCTAGAGAAAAGCAAGCTTTATTATCATTAGATTCGCGTACTCTAATTATTGATAATAACTCTGAAATTACAATTAAAAAAGCTGACTTTACACTTAAGACTATTCAATTAAATGAGCAAACTTTCTTTAAAACGTTGAGAGAGAAATTGCTTTGGGGAGAAGACAAGCGTAATTAAACACTTGTTTTTTAACATTTATTTGTTAAAACTTAATGGACTTTACAACAATATTTTAGCTATAAAACTGTTTATCAAAAAAGAGAACTCAATCCTTTTAAAACAAAAGGATTTAATTATATTTGCAAACATTTTAAAGATGAAAAAACAGTTTTTATTTTACATACTTATTTTAATTTCAACAACATCTTCTGCTCAGTTATATCAGGTAGGTGGTTTTTTTGGAGGAAGTAATTATATTGGAGACATTGGTTCTGAATATTACATTAACCCTAATAAAATAGTTGTTGGTGGAATTGCTAAATTTAATTTCTCACCTAGAATTACTTTTAGAGGTACAGCTTTGTATTCGAAAATTAAGGCCAATGATGTAAATGCTCAAAGTAATTTTAGAAAAAACAGAGGTTATTCATTTGCTAATACACTAATTGAAGGTGCATTAGGAATTGAATTTAGTTTTTTTAAATATAGTCTTTCAAAAATTGGTTTTACCCAAACACCATATATTATTGTAGAAGTTGGTGCAGTAAATTACACGCTAGTATCAATAGGAGGAGAAACTAAAAGAGCTTCGTCTTTGGTTTTTCCTGTTGGAGTTGGCTATAAAATGAAATTGGCGAATAATTTAGAAATAGCATTAGAGACATCTTTTAGGTATACATTTAAAGATGTGATAGATTATAATAACCATGCAATAGTTGGAAACGACAGGTATACATTTGGTAACCCTAAAAGTAATGACTGGTATGTGTTTACAGGTATAACTATTAGTTATGCATTTGGTAGGCCAGGTTGCTATACTGGTCCTTTTTAATAATAATGGATATACAAACTCAAATAAATACTCATAAAATCCCGAAACATGTTGCTATTATTATGGATGGCAATGGTCGTTGGGCAAAACAAAAAGGGATGTTGCGAGTTTTTGGACATCGAAATGGAGTGAAGGCTGTAAAACAAACTATTGATGCTGCTTCTGAAATTGGAGTTGAAGTGCTAACCTTATATGCTTTTTCTACAGAAAATTGGAACAGACCAAAGACAGAAGTTAAGGCTTTAATGAACCTTTTGGTGAGTTCATTAAAAGATGAATTAGATGCATTTCAAGAAAAAAATATTAGACTGCAAACTATAGGTCAAACCGAGAGTTTACCTAAAAAAGCCCAAAGACAATTAAAAGAAGTAATAGAATTGACTAAAAACAACACTTCAATGGTGTTGAATTTGGCCTTGAGTTATGGTTCTAGAGAAGAAATTGTTAATACTATCAAAAATATATCTAAAAAAGTTGTTAATAAGGAGATTTTAATTGAAGAAATTGATGAAAAAATTATAAATAATCATTTATATACATTTACTTTGCCCGACGTTGATTTTTTGATACGTACTAGTGGTGAAAAACGCATCAGTAATTTTCTATTATGGCAGATAGCATATGCAGAATTTTACTTTACAGATGTATTATGGCCCGATTTCAGAAAAGAAGATTTTTTTAAAGCAATTATTGAATATCAAAATAGAGAAAGACGCTTTGGGAAAATCAGTGAACAAATTAAAAGCAATAATGATTAAAAAGGTCACCCTAATACTCTTAGTATTTATTTTTATAGCATTGCAAAGTAATGCACAAGACACCCCCAAAGATACCATAAACAGCTTACAAGTAGTAGATAGTTTGAGTGTAAAAGCTATTGACACTATTCCTGAGAAAAAAATAACTTTAACAGATATTAATTTCAGGAAAGTTAACACTTATGTTTTAGGTGGTATTTCTGTTAAAGGTAATGAACAATTTACAGACCAATCCATTACTGTTTTTTCTGAATTGGTGGTTGGACAGCCTATAAAGATACCTGGCGACAAATTAACTTCTGCTATTAAAAAGTTATGGAATTCTAAATTATTTAGCCATGTAGATGTTTATGCATCAAAAATTGATGGAAACACTATATATCTAGAATTTGAGGTACAAGAGCTTTCTAAAATAAGTAATGTTACTGTTGAAGGAGTTAAAAAAAGTAAAGGTGAAGAATTAATTAAAGAAACTGAGTTTAAAAAAGGAGCAATGCTCACAGAGAATTTGGTAACCACTACAAAAAATTATATCAAAAAGAAATTTGTTGATAAAGGCTTTTTAAAAACAAAAGTTACTATAGATACTAAAATTGATACAACTGGTAATAATGCTAAAAAAGCACTAATCGTAATTGATAAAGGGAATAAAATTAAAATTAGAAACTTACGCTTTCATGGAAATGAAAAATTCAGTGACAAGCGTTTGAAAAAAGCTCTTAAAAAAACCAAACAAAAAAAACCGCTACGCTTTTGGAAAGCTTCAAAGTTTATTGAAGAAGAGTACGAAAAAGATTTAGAAAGATTGGTTGAAAAATATCAAGAAAAAGGATTTAGAGATGCTCAAGTTTTAAAAGATTCAATTTCTTGGAATGATGACAATACTATCAATTTAGATATTACAGTAAATGAAGGTAGAAAATATTATTTTGGAGATATTGAATTTTTAGGAAATACTGTTTATTCAGATACTATATTAACACAGTTTCTAGGTCTAAGTAAAGGCGATGTTTACAATGGTAAATTGTTAAATGAGCGTATTAAAGGAGA
>DOIV01000316.1:0-1632 GCA_003511845.1 Flavobacteriaceae bacterium
CATTTCACCTCTCCTTCGGAGAGGTCGAAACTGACCCTTGGCAGTTTCGGTTCAGGCAAAATACTAAATTTCGGCTTTGGCAGTTTGTTTCCATTTTTTTACTTCAAAACTCGTTAATCGATATTCTAAAATTAATTTTCATGTTCATAACCAAAGTCCTCAATATCTCTTCTGTCTTTTTTAGTAGGTCGTCCAGCTCCTTTTTTACGATAATAGTCCTTTGAGTATTTAAGCAATTCAGTGTCTTTAAATGCTTCTTTGGGGGTAATGTCAAGCCTGTATAAATCTACTAATTTAGCACCAACACGACTTGTCGGAATGTTAATCACTTCCAGTTCATAATTAATTTGATTCTTACGAACATTTATTTTTTCGCCAATAAAAACTTCTTTTGAAGGCTTGACACTTGTAGCGTTGATTTTAACATGCCCTTTTTTACAAGCAGCAGTAGCAATACTTCTGGTTTTAAAATAACGAATCGTCCATAAATACTTGTCTATTCTCATTGTGTTATAAAAGATAATTCAAAGATATAAAAAAAGAGGTTGACATTTAGACAACCTCTTTTTTTTTAAAAGTGCATTTTAGAAATTATTCATGTGACAATTCACTCGGAATAATATACATTTCTTTTGAAAAAGGCTTTTTTTCAAATGAACTAAAAATATGTTCAGTCTGTAATTTTAAGTTTTTCACATCTTGTGGCTTAGGTATGATTCCTGCAATATGATCTAAGGCAATTTTCAATAAAGGCTCATTTATATCGCCAAAAGGTTTCATGTCAGAAATATACTCTTTTTGTTCATAGTCAGGTTTAAACCCTTTTGTATAGTCACTTTGATCTAATTTATTAAAAATCTTAAACGTAATAGGTTGCATGGCATTTTTATGATTTGGGTTAGCACCAGTTGCACCAAAATCAGGGGAATCATAAACTGTAAAAGAGCCTACATTTTTACCGTAAGTTGTCGTACCTACCTTAATAACCGTCATATAAGGTGACAAGCCATTAATAATCATCTCACTTGCAGAGGCTGTGTCATCAGTTGTAATTACATAAATTCTACTCAAAGAACTTAGTCTATTAATTGAAGCTTTTGAACCTGTATACTCACCTTCTTTATCATATATTCTTGCTTCATTATAGAAAGGATAAGCTCCATTATCACCACTATTTTTACTGTTATAAATTAACTTACCAAAAACATCACTAGTACTAGCTCCTGCATGTATCATACTCGCTAAATAAGCAGAGGTCAATACAGAACCACCACCATTATAGCGTAAGTCTAATACGAGCTCTTGAATACCGGCCGATTTAAAATCGCCAAAAATAGCGTTTAGCTCATCATGGAAAGTATATTTAAATCCGTTATAAACTAAATATCCTACTTTTTTCCCTCCTGCACTAAATGTACTAGAATAATGAACAGGGTTTTCAGTAACTTTTCTAAGAGTTAAAGAAGCTTCTTCTCCGTTAGAGACAATACTACCACCAGTACTAATTGTAGCAAACTTCATAGAAATAGAGTTTTTACTATAATAATTATTTACAATTCTATAATTATCTAAATTTAAAGTAACTCCATCAAAAACATTAAAGATATCAGCTCTTTTTAAGCCAGCATCAGA
>DOIV01000316.1:1955-3046 GCA_003511845.1 Flavobacteriaceae bacterium
GCTGGTGAATTTGGGACTACATAAGTAACATAGCCGATTACTTCATTACCATCTTTAGTTACTCTTGCTAAAGAGAATTCAAATCCAAAGGCATCGTTAACTCCTCTAAAAGAGGCTTGTTGGTCTTCATAATTTTCTATAAACCAAGAAAAACGATCAGTTTCTCCTTTGTCAAATAATAATGATTCAAACAAGTTTTTAGATTCATTATGTCCGTTTAAATAAGTATTGAATGCATTAACATCATCATTTTTTGTGTCCGCTAAATCAGGTATATCACTTTGCCAATAATAATGTTTATTCAATCCTTTCCAAACAAAAGCATTGACTTCATTTTCTAGTTTCACCTCTGTCACAGGGTCTTCTTTCACATCATCATCTTTGTCACAACTGATAAATAGTAAGGTAAAGAACGTAACCGTTAATAATATAATTTTTTTCATATCCTTTTAATTTTTAATAATTATTTGTTTTTTAATAATTTTGTCGCAATTTAACTAAAAAATTACAATTTATTTATTTATGTAACAAAATTGTAACTTGCTCGTCTTAAATTAGTAGTACTAATTGATTACATCAATAGCTAAAGTAAATGAACCAAACTGAATTTTTAAATACAGTTTTACCTTTAAAAGATAAAGTTTTTAGATTGGCTAAGAGATTGTTAGTTTCTATTGATGAGGCTGAAGATGCTACACAAGAACTGTTTTTAAAATTATGGAAGAATAAAAATAAATTGACAGCATATAGAAATGTAGAAGCTTTTGCCATGACCATGACTAAAAATTATTGTTTAGATCAGCTTAAAGCGAAACGTTCAAATAATTTAAAACTAGTACATAGTAATTATAAAGACAATAACATTTCTTTAGAAAAGAGTATAGAACTAAAAGATTGTGTGAATAGAGTACATGATTTGATAGAGAAATTACCAGAAAAGCAAAAAATAATTATACAGTTAAGAGATATTGAAAATTTTGAATTTGAAGAAATTGGCAAGATTCTTGACTTACAACCAACAGCAGTGAGAGTATCACTGTCTAGAGCAAGAAAAACAATAAGAAAACAATTAATAACACAACAAAACTATG
>DOIV01000316.1:3405-5051 GCA_003511845.1 Flavobacteriaceae bacterium
TATGAAAATGCTGAAACTTCTTTAAAAGAAGAGCAAGTGCTAAAAGATTATTTTCAACAAGAAAATATACCTGAGCATTTACAAGAGTACAAAGCATTATTCAATTATTTTGATACGAGTAGTACAGAGCATTTTACAAAAACCATTCCTTTAAAAACTAAAAAGACGTATTGGAAATGGATATCTGTAGCTGCGGCTGTAGTATTACTAGTTAGTGTGTATTCCTTAAATACTTCTAGCGGTCTTACAGATAAAGAACGTAAAGAAGCTCAACTCGCTTTAATGGAAACTCAGAAAGCTTTTCAACTGATATCTCAAAACTTAACTAAAGGAGAAAATGTTGCTTTTGCTGGATTACAAGAGTTTAAAAAAGCACAAAATAAAATATTTATAAAACAATAAAATAATGAACACAATAAATAAAAACAACAATATGAATTTTTCAAAGAAAAATCACTCTCGAAACTTCGGGGTTAAAAAGAACAACAGAATGTTTTTGAGTAAAACCAAGACCTTAATTATGGCTTTTGCAATAGCTATTTTACCCTTATTTACATTTGCACAAGCAACATTTGACAAATTTACTGACATGGATGATGTGTCTGTAGTAACTGTCAATAAAAAAATGTTTGAATTAATGGGGGAGATTGCCGGAGAGTCAGAAGAGGCTGATGATTATATTAGCTTAATTAAAGGTTTGAATAGTTTAAGAATTTTAACTACTGAAAACAAAACTATTGCCGCTGAAATGAGATCTAAAGTAAAAGGGTATTTAAAATCATCTAACTTATCTGAACTAATGAGTGTTAAAGATAAAGAAGGAAATGTGAAAATTTACATTAAAGAAGGTAAAGATGAAGATCATGTAAAAGAACTCTTTATGTATATTGATGGTATCAGTAATCATTTAGAAGATGAAGATCGCAAGCCTGAAGTTGTACTAGTTTCTATAACTGGTGATATTGATTTGAATAAAATTTCAAAATTGACCAAAGAAATGAATATTCCAGGAGGCAAACATTTACACAAAGCTAATAAGCAATAACCATGAAGATGCTTACTAAAATACTTAGCCTAATTGTTTTGACAAGTCTTTTTCTTTCTTGTGCAAGCAGTCCATCATTGCAAAAATATTATATTGACAATGAAAGTAATGATAACTTTGTTTCTTTTGATATTCCTGCAAGTGTTATAAATTTAAAGGAATCTATTTCTGAAGAAGATAGAGAGGTGTTAGAGTCGTTTGAAAAGTTAAACATTTTAGCTTTTGTAAAAAGTGAAAGCAACGCTGCTCAATATAAAGTAGAAAGCCAAAAGGTTAAAGCAATAATAAAAGATTCAAAATATCAAGAGTTAATCCGTGTTAAAGACAAGGGACGGAACTTTGTTTTAAAATACGAAGGAGATGAAAGCGATACTACTGTTGATGAGTTTGTGATTTATGTGGCTGAAAAATCTAAAGGTTTTGCTTTAATTAGAGTTTTAGGTGACAATATGGAGCCTGAAAAAATGGTAAAACTAATGAATCAGATTAAAAATCTTAATTCTGATGAAATGAAGAAATTAGAAGGTGTATTTAAGAATATGAATTTTAGTTAAGCCTTAATTATATATTATTAATCAAAAATAAATCCTAAATACAATAT
>DOIV01000232.1 GCA_003511845.1 Flavobacteriaceae bacterium
TTTGTAGTTTTATACCATCGGCTGTATATACATAATCTAATGTACCTGCATTAGAACCTGTAACAGTAATCTTGGTAGGCATATTTAAGTGATTGTATAAGATACTGGTAATATTTTTATTTTTGTCTGACGTTAAGTTGCCATCGGGGTCGTAATCAGTTATTGATACTTTAAAAATGTTATTTTGCAAAACCAAACTCATATCAAATCATCTAATGTATCAACCGCTACAAAGCGTTCTACCGTAAAGCCTTCAGCGGCATCTTTACCAATCAACCTACCTAAATCTTGTGCTCTATACGTAATACTATCTAAAAAGTTTTTGCTGGTTATGGGCGAAACAGGTTCTTTACTGTTCGGGTCATGAAATTGAGAACTGTAGGCTTTTACAGCTTCTAGTTTTTTATCTAGATAGCCAGTTACATCAACCACAAAATCGGGTTCAATAGTCTTCCATTGTATATAATGATAGACGTGTTTTGGTCTCCAAGCTTCTTGTAGCTTCCCTCCTACACTAGTTTCTATTTTTCTAAGTCCAGATAAAAAACAGGCATCACTAACTAAGCTACTTCCTTTTGCATGATCTATATGCCGATCATCAATCGCATTGCATAATACAATTTCGGGTTGGTATTTGCGAATCATTTCTACTACTTTTAATTGATGTTCTTTATCATTAACAAAGAACCCATCCAAAAAAGCTAGATTTTCTCTGACTGCAACTCCTAATATCTCAGCCGCATCTGCTGCTTCTTGATCTCTAATTTCGGCAGAACCTCTTGTTCCTAGTTCTCCACGAGTTAAATCGAGAATACCAACTTTCTTTCCTGCTGCTATTTCTTTGGCTAATGTTGCTCCACAACCTAATTCCACATCGTCAGGGTGTGCTCCTATAGCTAGTATGTCTAATTTCATATTCTTATTTTTTAATTGCCTGTTCTACATCAGCAATAATATCTTCAACATCTTCAATACCTACAGATAATCGTAATAAATTATCAGAAATCCCAATAGCTTTACGCTGTTCTGGTGTCAATAAGGCGTGTGAAGTTAAAGTAGGTTGCAAAATAGTAGACTCTACACCAGCCAAACTCATAGATGGTTTTATTAATTGTAGACTCTTTTGAAATTTCACAGCATCTAATCCTTCTTTCAACTCAAAAGAAAGCATGCCGCCATAGCCGTTCATTTGTTCTTTTGCAATGTTGTGATTTGGATGATTTTTTAATCCTGGATAATAAACCTTTGCTATATCTACATGGTTCACTAGATACTCTGCAACAGTTTGTGAATTAGAATTGTGTTTTTCTACACGTATCGCTAACGTTTTGATACTTCGTTCTAATAAATAGGAAATCATATGACTTAAATTTCCTCCTAAATTTTTTCCTTTTTGAAAAATGGTATTGATATGTTCTGAATTTCCTGCAACCAATCCTGCTAAGATATCGCTATGACCTCCTAAATATTTTGTAGCAGAATGAATAGAAATGTCAATTCCAAAGTCTAAAGGAGTTAAGTTGATTGGCGATGCAAATGTATTGTCAATCATAGACACTAAACTATGTTTCTTTGCCAAATCTGCAATTGCTTTAACATCAGTAATGGTCAATAACGGATTTGAAGGTGTCTCAATATAAATTACTTTTGTATTGGATTTTATTTTTGCCTCAAAATCGGTTACTTCCACTCCATCGGTAAATGAGTATTCAATATTCATTTTATCAAATTCCTCTACCACAAAATTAAAGGCTCCACCATAGATTTCATTGGTCAATACAATATGATCTCCTTTAGACAGAAACGCTAATAAAGTGGTGCTGATCGCTGCCATACCAGAAGCAAAAGGCAAACCAGCTTCGGCATTTTCTAAAGCTGCAATTTTCTTCCCTAAGACTTCTTGATTAGGAGTGTTAAAATAGCGAGGATACCGCATCGGGTCAGCATCTAAATACTCATACGATGATGCCATAAATATTGGAGAAACTGCTCCTCCAAATTGGGTGTCTCTTATTTCACCTTCGTGAATGCAAATGGTATGTTTTCCTTTTTTTGTCATTCCATAAATTTTAATTGAAACAAAGCTACAAACAATATTTTACTTACAAATTAATTATCAAAATTTTAAAAAGGGAAAATACCCTATAAGCACACCTGTAAAACCCCTGACAATAAAGGGTATTACCCTCTTGACAAGTAATGAACATCAATGTAATTTTACAAAAACTAAAAAATATTAAATTATGGAACTAAGAAAAAAAAATGCTTTTGAAAAAAGACAATTAGCTAATACACTAGCTAAAGATCGAATTCATCCTCAACATATCAGTAATGATGATGAACAAAAATTTAGGCATACTGAAAGCTCAAATAATGAATCATCCTATTTAATGAGTTTTACAAAAGGATTACCACATGATTACGATACAGGGTTAATTGAAAATCCAATTGATTTTCAATATTTTATAAGAGCTATTGATAGTGGTGATTATAGAGACTTCAGAGATACTCCATTAGGAGTTGCTGATAATAATATGGGAACTTGCTGTGCAAATCAAGATTTTGATTGGAAATCACCTAAAGCACAAACAAGTAAAGCAGGAGGACCTGTTGATGTTCGTGCCTGGGAAAGTCAAAGTGCTGGTAATTCATTTGATTTAGAAGGTCCAGATGCTCAGGCTGTAACAATGCCTCCTGCTCCAAAATTAGGAAGTGAAGAATTAACTTCAGAAATAGCTGAAATATATGGTCAAGCATTGTTACGTGATGTTCCTTTTCATGCTTTTACAAATGGTGTAATGGGTGTAGGTGTTGGAAAAACAAAGGTTGATCTTTCTACCCAAAGTACATTAAATGCCTTGGACACTAAAGAAGTTGACGTACTTAAAATCAAGGATTGTACAGATACTTTGAATGAGTTGAAATGGTTTCAACCAAACTCAGATCTTGAACTAAATGGTGATGAAACAAATAGGCGTAGAAAGAAAGTGCTTACTCCTTCAAATGCCTTTAGAGGTATTACAACTGGCGATACAGTTGGTCCTTATATTTCTCAATTTTTATTGGTAGGTAATAGTGGTATAAATAGTAATGACCTTGAAAGAAGCCCATCAGACGGAATGATTTCTTATGGTGCATCATCAATTGATCAAAAAGTTAGGGTTGCTAAAAAAGAAGATCATTTAACAGATTGGGATGAGTGGTTTGATGTTCAAAAAGGTGCAGATTTAAGAAATCTTGAAAATTATGAATCAGCAGATAGTAAAAAAAGACGCTTCATTTATACGCCAAGAGATTTAACTACTTATGTACATTATGATGCCTTATATGAATCTTATTTAAATGCCTGCCTGATAATGCTTAGTAATGGAACTCCTTTTGATCCTGGCATTCCATTTCAGGAAGCAGATAATAGAGATCATCAACAAGGTTTTGCTCATTTTGGAGGTCCACACATTCTTTCATTGGTTACTGAAGTTGCAACCAGAGCATTGAAGGCTGTTCGTTTTCAAAAATACAATATTCATAGAAGGTTAAGGCCAGAAGCTTTAGCAGCTAGAATACACAAAGCAGAAGAATTAAAAGAAATGGCTCCTGACCTTATGAAACTTAAAGATGAATTAGATACTATAGGTATTTTACCAAAAGTAGCAGCTAAAAATGGAGCAAATAATTATTTGTTACCCATGGCTTTTTGCGAAGGGTCTCCTATGCATCCATCATATGGAGCTGGCCATGCAACTGTTGCTGGTGCATGTATTACAATATTAAAGGCGTTTTTTGATCATAAGCACCCATTAAATATTGTACCTATAAATGAAGTACAAAATGAAGTTAAAAATCTTATTGAAAAAATTGAACCTGGTAAAGTAATTGCTTCGTCCAACCTTGCCTATATTTCTGTACAAAATGGTAAGAAATTAGATGTTGTACCTGTTTTAAATGAAAATTGTGAGTTAACACATCTAACTGTTGAGGGTGAATTAAATAAACTTGCTTCAAATATTTCTATAGGTAGAAACTGGGCTGGCGTTCATTATTTCTCAGATTATTACGAATCATTATTAATGGGTGAGCAAATTGCACTTGGCATTTTAGAAGAGCAAAAATTAACATATAATGAGAATTTTTCTATGACAGTACCATTGTTTAACGGTAAAACTATTAGAATTTAACAACTTAGCAAATACATTTATAATGCTAATGCTTTATAAACGTATTTGCTTTTATTTTTTGTTTGCTACAAGCCCTTAATCCAATCAATAATGGACGCATCTGTAGGCAATGTCTTTGGAGCAATTATCTTAGCTAAATTTCCATTTTCATCAATCAAATATTTCTGAAAATTCCATTTTACTTTTGAGTCTTCCAATCCGTTTTTGGCTTTTTCAGTTAAGAATTTATAAATTGGATGCATCTCTTTTCCTTTTACAGAAATTTTTTCCATCATTGGGAAGGTAACTCCATAATTTAATTGACAAAATTCAGCTATCTCTTCATTTGTACCAGGTTCTTGTTTTAAAAAATTGTTTGCAGGAAAGCCTACAATAACAAAATTATCATCTTTATAAGTTTCGTACAGCTTTTGCAAGTCTTTATATTGAGGTGTTAATCCGCATTTTGAAGCGGTATTGACTATCATTATTTTTTTTCCTTTTAAGGATGCAAAATCAAAATCTTCACCTGCTAGATTCTTTACTTTAAATTGATAGATATTTTCCATTTCTTGTGATTTTTCTTGTGAAGCTACTTCTGTCACTACAGCCAATGTTTTAGCTTCTTTTTTACCACAACAAGCATATATGCTTATTGCTAGTACAAAAATAAGGATTTTTTTCATTTTGATAATTTTAATTGTTATTTCACAGAGACACACAGAGCACCTCAGAGATTCACAAAGTTATTATTTTTTATAATACTTTCTATATTTAAAAAATGCCAATATACTTAGTACAACACAAGTAAGTAACCATCCCCAAATTTCATTGGGTATTGGCACAGCATCACCAGCTGCATAGGAGTGCAAGCCAGACAATAAGTGATTTACACCTAAATATCCCATTAAAATGGATGCAAATGCAAATACAGACATGATATTAAAAGTAAATCTACCTCGTAAACCTGGTATCAAACGCATGTGTAATATAAATGCATAAATCATAATATTTATCAATGCCCAAGTTTCTTTCGGATCCCATCCCCAATAACGACCCCAACTTTCATTTGCCCACATGCCTCCTAAAAAGTTGCCAATAGTCAACATCACCAAACCTATCATAATTGACATTTCACTAATGATAGTAATTTCTTTAATTACTAAATCAAGTCTTTCTTTATTTTTTGAAGTGGTAAACACATATAATAATAAGACTAAAACACCTAA
>DOIV01000276.1 GCA_003511845.1 Flavobacteriaceae bacterium
GAAGCAGAAATAAAAGCAGTAATGGATGATGTGAAAAAGAGAGTTTCTGAATGCGAAAAATCTGCTGAAGAATCTCCATACCCAGACAAACAACAATTGTATGATATGGTGTACGAACAAGAGGATTATCCGTTTTTAAAACACCGTTTATAGTATTCAGTTGGCAGTGGTCAGTTGGCAGTATTTATATTAACTGTCATTGCGAGGAGTGAGACACGAACGACGTGACAATCTCAATTTTAAAAAAAATAAATTTTATGGCTCAGATAATTAACATGCCCCGTTTAAGTGACACCATGGAAGAAGGTGTTGTTGCTAAATGGTTAAAAAAAATTGGTGATACAATTACAGAAGGTGATATTCTTGCTGAAATAGAAACAGACAAAGCTACAATGGAGTTTGAAGCTTTCTACGAAGGTACACTGCTATATATTGGTGTTAAAGAAGGTGAAACAGCAAAAGTGGATACCTTATTAGCTATTATTGGTGATAAAGGTGAAGATATTTCTGAGTTAACAACCCCTAAGCCTCCCAAAGAGACTACTGAAACTAAAAAAACATCTAGTAAAAAAGAAGAAAAGACAAATAGCAATGTAAACATTCCTGATGGTGTAGAAATTATTACCATGCCTCGTTTAAGTGATACTATGGAAGAAGGTACAGTAGCTACTTGGCTTAAAAAAGTTGGAGATGTTATCACAGAAGGAGATATTCTTGCTGAGATTGAAACTGACAAAGCTACGATGGAATTTGAATCTTTTTATGAAGGTACACTTTTACATATTGGTGTCAATGAAGGAGAAACTGCACTAGTAGATAGTGTGTTGGCTATTGTTGGTAAAAAAGGAACAAATGTTAAAGCTCTAATTGAATCTATTAAAAATGGTGCTTTTGGCAAAACAACTGAAAAGGAAGAAACAAAAACCATTGAACAACCTAAAAAAGAAACCACTACAAAAACTGAATCAGTAACAACAGCTGTGAGTCAAACGAATACAACTGCTTCTGGAGGTAGAATTTTAGCTTCGCCGTTGGCAAAAAAAATAGCAGAAGAGAAAGGTATAAACTTGGCTCAAGTAAAAGGATCTGGTGAAGGCGGACGTATTATTAAAAATGATGTCGAGAACTTTACTCCAATGCAAAATGCGTCAATGACGCTGCCTTTTGTACCTAGTGGACAAGAAAGTTTTGAAGAAGTTTCTAACTCGCAAATGCGTAAGGTTATTGCTAAAAGGTTAGGTGAGTCAAAATTTACTGCTCCTCACTATTACTTAAATGTTGAATTCAACATGGACAATGCCATTGCATTTAGACAACAATTCAACTCAGTACCTGATACTAAAATTTCTTATAATGATATTGTAGTTAAAGCAACTGCATTGGCTTTAAAACAACATCCTGCTGTGAATTCACAATGGTTTGATGATAAAATAAGGATCAATCATCATGTACATATTGGTGTGGCTGTTGCTGTTGAAGACGGACTACTAGTACCTGTTTTACAATTTGCAGACGAGCAAAGCTTACAACAAATTGGAGCTAAAGTAAAAGATTATGCTGGTAAAGCTAGAAAGAAAAAATTGACTCCTCAAGAAATGGAAGGAAGTACTTTTACCATTTCTAATTTAGGAATGTTTGGTATAACAGATTTTACTTCTATTATCAATCAGCCAAATTCTGCAATTTTATCAGTTGGTGCCATAGTACAAAAACCAATAGTGAAAGACGGACAAATAATTGTTGGAAACACCATGAAGTTAACTCTTGCCTGTGACCACAGAACAGTAGATGGTGCAACTGGAGCTCAATTTTTATTAACCTTAAAAGGATTTATTGAAAACCCAGTGACGATGTTGGTGTAGTCAACAAGTATTTTAAATAAAATCTAAAAATCCATTGCTAAAGCAATGGATTTTTTTTGTAAAACAATGTACTTGTTAATATTATTCAGCTTTCTTTAAGTTTAAACCGTCATATTTCACTATAAAAACTCCTTTATTGACAAAGCCTTTATTTGAGTTATTCAAATATTGAAACTTGCTAGATGTTCTTTCTGAAACACCACTAGAAAATGCTGTGTTCAATTTTGAATGAGCTGCCAAACGAATTAAAGCATCATAAGTAACATCAAAACCTTTAAAAGCATATTCTGAAGGTGCTACATGATTTCTTTTCTTATAACTGCTTATAAAATTCTTCACCTTAGCATCTTCATAATCTATAAAACTAGCCGTAGGAAAATGAAAATTAACTCTTGCTAAATGCTGATTTTGAGCTTTATCAAAATTACCTTTGTACTGTAAAGCAAAAAGTGTTGCCTTCATTTTTTCAGGTAATACACCTAGATTCTGAACTACATCATTAGTAATAGAAGGGTCTTTAGTCAATAAAACAACCCAATTATTTTTCCCGTTTAAAAGGTTTCTTTTAAATAATTCAGGTTTAATATACCCTTTTTCAGGGGTTAACACTCTAACTTTCTGAGTGGAATCCAATTTATTTAATGTTGCAATGATTTTATCAAACTTTAATTTATTCTGTTTTAAATCATCTTTAATAACTATTAAATTTTGTTTGTTGTAATTCTCAGCTATATAACTTAAAATTTTCTCAGACAAAGCTGAACTAGATGGAGCTCCTTGTATCATATTTTTAGATGCAAAAACAGAATGATCTTTAGAAGAAACTGGAGAAATTATAGAGGTATCATCATTATCTAAATTCTTATTTACAAACTTTACATTTTGCAAAAACATAGGTCCAATAATAGCATCAACATCATCAAACTGACTTGTTTTTAATAATGTAGCAGTTGTTGTTAAACTATTTTTAGTATCAAATACTTTAGCGGAAATTGACAAACCTTGCTTCTTTAATGAATCTAAAGCAATTTCAGATCCTAAATAAAAATCAGTTACAATATTTAAAGTCCTAGTTAAATTTTTAGAATTTGTTGTTTTTTTATCAAAATCAATTGTTTTACCTCCCATAAAAGGCAATAGTATCGCTACTTTTATTTGTTTGTTTAATAGTGTGCTTGGTGAAAAAACTTGATTATTTGTAAAAGTAACGGCCTTTGGCACTTTAATCATGTCCCCTTCTTTTACACCTTCATTCAATTCTGGATTATGCTCTAATAATTGAGCTTGAGATATGTTAAATTTCTGACTTAAACTAAAAAGTGTTTCTTTTTTCTCAACTTGATACATGATGATTCCTTCTTCTGCTAAATCAGGTATTTCATTTCTATTTGGTACTTTAATTATGGTATTTTCTTTTAAACCTTCTTTTATTTGAGGATTCATTCTTTCTAATTCTTCAACAGAAATACCATAACGCCTAGCTATTACAGGTTGAGTTTCTGAATCGTTAACTAAATACGGTTTTGTTGTTTGGTCTTC
>DOIV01000157.1:0-1269 GCA_003511845.1 Flavobacteriaceae bacterium
CCACCTTGATAGGGTGGGAGTTTATTAAGCCATTCTTCTTTTCCGTACAAGATACCAACACCAGTTGGGCCACACATTTTATGGGCTGAAACTACATAAAAATCGACATCTAAGGCTTGTACATCAGCTTTGATGTGTGGTGAAGCCTGAGCTCCATCAATTAATACGGCTGCACCTACATGGTGAGCTTTGTCAATAATTTCTTGAATGGGATTTATTGTACCCAAGGCATTTGATACATGGTTTACAAAAACCAATTTGGTTTTACTAGAAAGTAACTTTTCATACTCATTCATTAAAAGCTCACCTTTTTGATTGATAGGAATCACTTTTAAGATAGCACCTGTACGTTCGCAAAGCATTTGCCAAGGCACAATGTTTGAATGATGTTCTAGCATAGAAACGATAATTTCATCATCCTTTTTTAAAAGGTAAGTAAAGCCAGTTGCTACCAAATTTATACCATGGGTTGTACCTGAAGTAAAAATGATTTCATGTGCTTTTTTAGCATTAAAATGCTGTTGAATTTTTATACGAGCTTGCTCATAAGCATCGGTTGCTTCTTGACTTAAGGTGTGTACACCACGATGGATATTCGCATTATAACCACTGTAATAGTCCACTATAGCATCAATTACTGGTTGAGGTGTTTGCGATGTTGCTGCATTGTCAAAATACACCAAAGGTTTGCCATTTACTTTTCTTGAAAGTATAGGAAAATCAGCTCTTATTTTTTTAACGTCAAACATGATTAAATTTTAAAATGATTTTAAGTAGTTATGAAAACTAAATGCACATCTACAAAACTAATCAAAAAATATAGTACTTTTATACCAAACCAAATTTAGATATGATAAAAAATAAAATTTCCTTTTTATATGTACTGGTATTAATTCTTATTACATCATGTAGTAGCACAAAACTAAAAACCTTTGAATTTCCTGAGCCAATTGATACTTCCTCTAGAGAAATTCAATATCAAGAGAAAAAAGAATATAACATTGGTGATGCTGTTTTTACCGACAATCAATTTGATGGAGCACGGTTAAATAATTTTACACAATTGAATGATTCTACCTATCAAGTAACCATCTTGCCTGAAAATGAACCTATCAATGATAGTCCACATTACGCTTTTAGAATTTGGTCTAATCAACCACAACAAGTATATTTAAAATTAAATTATCCTACCTCAAAGCATCGGTATATACCAAAACTAAGTAAAGATGGAGAGTACTGGAAACCTATAGACAGTATAGCTTATCAATT
>DOIV01000157.1:1607-2808 GCA_003511845.1 Flavobacteriaceae bacterium
GTTGACAGCACTAAAAATGCCTTGTTAAAACTAGATATTAGTACCGATAAATTATGGGTTTCAGCTCAAGAAATTAAAACTTCAGCAGAAGCTACAAATTGGTCAAAGCAAATTGCAAAACATCAAAATGTTCAGTTTAGTATTGTAGGAGAAAGTAAACTTAAACGCGATTTGGTTGCTCTAGATATTTATACAGGTGACCCAAAAGGCAAAGAAATTATTGTTGTTTTGAGCAGGCAGCACCCTCCAGAAGTAACAGGGTATTTAGCTATGCAATCGTTTGTTGATGAACTGTTAAAAGACCATCGTTTGGCGAAAGATTTTAGAAACAAGTATCGAATTTTAGTGTATCCGTTATTAAATCCTGATGGAGTAGATTTAGGGCATTGGCGACATAATGCTGGCGGAATTGATTTGAACCGTGATTGGGGGTATTACAGGCAAAAAGAAGTAAACGCCATTGTAAATGATATTGTTAATAGAGCTAAAATTTCTAAAAGTAAGGTGATTTTAGGGTTGGATTTTCATTCCACCCAAACCGATTTATATTATAGTTTTTCTGATGATATGCATTCGAGTATTTATCCGTTTAAAGATTATTGGATGCATGCCATTGATGATGCCATACCCAACTACACACCAGATGATAAGCCTTACCCACTAAATCAACCTATCTCAAAAGGATGGTTTTTTAAACAGTTTAATGCTGAATCATTAACCTATGAAATTGGCGATGAAACACCACGTGATTTTATCGATTTAAAAGCACGAATTGCAGCAAAAGAAATGATGCGATTGTTGATATTGCGGTAGGTATTGTAATGTATATACGTTCTAATTCCCCTCTTGAGAGGGGTTAGGGGTGTGTTAAAATTAAACTTAATTATGAAAAAAACACTAAAAATAATCGCCTTACTAATAGTATTTGCACTTGCTTATGCTGTTTACACCAATTATCCTAAACTTAATATCATTTCAGGGTACGCTGCTAAAAATATGAATTCTTCAGTTTTCTTGGCGAATAGAACTACTGAGATTACGACCAATGAAGACAATAATTTCACACCAATAAATCAAGCAACAATTGAGGTTAATACTGACTCAAAATCTGTTGAGGCTTCTGCTTTTGGCTTGTTAAAACGAAAAGCCATCTATCGTGAAGGATTAGGTGCCGTTTTATTAACCAAAGGTTATGATGAAA
>DOIV01000156.1:0-1421 GCA_003511845.1 Flavobacteriaceae bacterium
AATGATGTTCAAAGAAATTTTTAATTTCTCGTTATAAATCTCATAATTAATAAATATTAAACACATCACTCAATTCTCCCAAAATCATCATCAAATCGAATAATATCATCTTCTTCTAAATACTCACCCAATTGCACTTCAATAACCTCCAACAACACTTTCCCAGGATTTTCCAATCTATGATTAAACCCAGATTTTACATAAGTGCTTTCTCCACTTCTTACAAAAAATTCACTATCTTGAACCATAACTTTTGCAGTTCCTTTAACTACTATCCAATGCTCACTACGATGATGATGTAATTGAAGACTCAATTTTTTATTAGGTAGAACAGTAATTCGTTTTATCTTATAAAATATACCTTCTTCTAGTATAGTATATGAACCCCATGGTCTGAAAGTCGTCAGGTGATGTTCTGCTATTGGATCGTTCCTATCTTTTAATTTTTTTACTACTTCTTTTACTTTTTGAGTTTAATCTTTTTTACATATGAGTAATGCATCTTTTTCATCTATTACTATTAGATCATCAACTCCAATTAAAGCTATTTGCTTTTTTTCATCAGTATAAAGTAAATTGTTACAAGAATTAATAAGTATGTCATCTCCAAAAGAAATATTTCCTTTCTCATCAGGAGTGAATTCATCATAGAATGCATCAAAGCTTCCTAAATCTGTCCATGCAACATTTAAGGGTATAACAGCCACCCGTTGAGATTTTTCCATAATTCCATAATCTATGGAAATATCTGGTGTTTTTTGATATGTTTTCTCAATATCATCTGTTTCAAATGATTTATACACTTCTAAACTATGCTGTTTTAACTCCGTTGTGAAAATATCAGTTTTAAACATGAACATGCCCCCATTCCAAAGATATTTTTCTTTTAAATAAGTTTGTGCAGTCTTCAAATCTGGTTTTTCTTTAAATTCTTCTACTTGATATCCAATTGTTAATGGATTTCCCAGTTTAATATACCCATATCCTGTATGTGGTTTAATAGGTTTTATACCAAAAGTTATAATATATTCATTAACTATTTGTTCTCCTTGTTTAATAGTAGCAATAAATTTTTCTTCATCTTCTATTAAATGATCTGATGGAAAAACTGCTACAATAGCTTCACCTTGTTTTTGAATTTCTTTTACACCATAATATATGGCTGGCAAAGTGTTTTTACCTGATGGTTCAAGTAGGATTTGATTTTTGCTAATTTCATAACCCAATTCTTTAATTTGATTTAAGATTAAAAATTTATAAATATCATTTGTTACTATGTATATTTCAGTTAAATCAGTTAGTTTTAAACATCTTTCAAAAGACATTTGAAAGATAGATTTATCCATATTTTTTAATTTTAAAAATTGTTTCGGATAATGAGTTCTACTGAGTGGCCACAGTCTGGTACCACTCCCTCCTGC
>DOIV01000156.1:1781-6232 GCA_003511845.1 Flavobacteriaceae bacterium
GTTTTCATTGTAAGGTTTTATCCTTTAAAATAGCTCGTGATTGAACGATACGCTCGTTAGTATATAATCTATAAAATTATAATTAACACTCGTTCTTTATAAGAATGAGTTAGAGAAAATTTTAATTTTTCGTTATTTTTCAATTAACAATTTTTCATTTTCAAAAGATGGTGTTAAATACATATTATGTAAAGCTAACAAGAAAACAATAGTTGATTCCCCTCCTTGGTTCTGGTTGATACCTCCTGGTTCAAGACCGTCATGACAACCACCGGTAGCAAAATTATAGATAGGTTGATTAATGTCATTTTGATCAAGAAACCAGCTAAAAGCCCAAGCTATTTTTTTACGCCAATAAGGCTCTTTTGTAATTAAATACGCATGCCTACAAGCATCAACAAGAGCAGCTGCATCCAAAGGCTGTTGATCGAATCTGGCTTTTTTACCACCGCGCTGATACCAACCTTTGTTACCAATAAGAACTAAATGCCCTTTAACAGAATCCGTTTGCACATCAATGAGCCATTTCAAAGACTTCAAACCAGATTTAAGCATTTCTTTATCTTGCAAATAATGTCCAGCAACAAGAACAACATGTGGTAAACGAGCATTATCATAAGTAAGTTTATTTTCAAACCAAAACCAATCAGAAATGGCATTTTTATTTAACAAATTCAAAAGTTTACGACTTAATTCCATCATCGCATATCTTACTTTTGTGTCACCTCCAAAATGCCCCAACTAATATAAAGAGCCGAGTAAAGAATCTGCCCAAGCACGAGGAGCCTTGAAAGATGTTGTTATATCTATAGATTGCTTAAAAAGGCGAATACTTATATTCAATACATCTTTGGTAGGTGGATAAGCTACAGTATACCCCAATGCCCAGATTGCCCGCCCATGGCTATCCTCAGAACCAATTTCCTCTAACCACTCTCGATCAAAAGACATAAAGTTTCGCATACGACCTTTTTCTGTGTTTAAAGCATGATTTAAAAAACTTAAATAAATATACAAGAGGGGTAGAATGTTTTCATCTTTATAAATACGCCAATTCATGACAGATACTAACAATGCTCTAGCATTATCATCAGTGCAATAACCGTGTTGACGATTAGGCATAGTAAAAATAGCATGCTGATAAAATCCGGTATCATCAGTTAATGTACGCATTTGAGAAAGATTTATTTTAGGAACAGTTGACCATTTAGAGAAATCTTTTTCGCGAGAAGGATGAACAAAAATATCAGTATAATTGAAAAGTGCCTGTCTAAATGTATGTAAATAAGCTTGGGTGGTCTTCTGCCAAATCATACGCCGACCAAATTGATAAGCTTTTTTACGCATCTGATTACGCAGTGTATCATTCCTCAATAATGTTTTTAAAGCTTTGGTAATAGATTGACTGTCGCGAAAAGATACCAAAATCCCCCTCCCATCACTTAACAGCGCTTCTGCATGCCAATAAGGAGTTGAAATGATGGCTTTGCCACAAGCCAAAGCATAGGCAAGAGTACCAGAAACAATTTGCTCTTTATTAATATAAGGACTTATATAAATATCAGTAACCTCCATAAATTGGAGTAATCGTTCTAAGGTAACATATTGATTATAAAAAACAACATTTTTTTCTTCTATGTTATTATCACTAATCATTTTCTTTAAAAAATGACGATATTCTTCTCCACTATGTTCTTTAACTGCTGGATGTGTGACTCCTAAAATGATGAAAAGAAGATTTGGAAATTCTGCAATAACTTCAGGAAGAGCTTTAATAACATACTCAATGCCTTTACTTGCACTAAGAAGACCAAAAGTAAGAATGACTTTTTTTCCTTCTGCTTGAAACTGTTCTTTATAATAAAAAGAATCTAAAAAAGGCACATCTGGTGTGCCATGGTGTATCATAACAATCTTTTCTGCAGGTACATCATAAATATCTTTCATCATATTCACAGCTTTTTCTGTTTGCACAATAACAGTAGAAGAAAGACGGCAGATTTCTTTTAAGGTTTTTAACTGACCTTGTGTAGGTTTTTCCAAAACTGTATGCAAAGTTGTTACTAATGGTTTCTTTAAATTTTGCAGTAAATGAATAATATAATTACCATCTTTGCCACCAAAAATGCCAAATTCATGCTGCAAAGAAACTACATCAGTAAAAGAAAGATTAATAAAATCAGCAGCCTGATAGTAGTCTTCCTGATGCTGTTCTCTGATTTCAAAACTAACTTCCCTATCATAATTATACCCTGGTGAAACTGTAGTATTGTTCATAGCAATAATCTGTAGTTTTTCTTGTTTACCAAAAGTAGTTATATCATCATAAAAACCTTGCATACTACTAAAAAGATCGGCAGTAAAAGTAGCAATACCACATTTACGCGGTGGGTAACTGGCAATAAAAGTTACTCGCAAAGGGTTTTTAAGGTTAATAGTATTCACCATAACATTTCCAATATCCAATATCCAATATTTTTATTCTTTTTATTATACATAATTCTAATTTCTTGTAGCACATTCAGAATGAATGTGCGTAAACACTCATTCTTTCAGAATAAATTAGAAAAAATCTTTGATTTTTGAATCATCATTTTCTAATTGCAATTATTTTCTGATAAACTTCTATATAACGCTGCACCATTATTTCTACTGAAAAGTTTTTTTCTACATGTTCACGACATTTAGCACGAGATATAGTAGAAAGATTGGAAATTTTTGATGCAGCCTCATCTAAATTATTAAGCAAGAAACCCGTTTTCCCATCAATGATGATCTCAGACATAGAACCTTTATTTAATGCTATAACAGGTGTACCACAAGCCATTGCTTCCACCACACTAAGTCCAAAAGGCTCTTCGAAGTTGATTAGATGCAAAAGGGCACGGGCACCTGCTAATATTTCTATTTTTTGCGACTGCCCTACCGATCCCATATAGATAATAGATTTGTTATCAATATGTTTAGCAATAAATTTATCAAAGTAATCCTTGTCTTGAATAATACCAACAATAATTAAAGGTATTTTTACCTGCTTAGCCAAGCAAATAGCTTCATAAGTTCCTTTGTCATGATGTATCCTTCCAAGAAAAAGAAGATAATCACCTTCTTTTTTTTGAAAGGGATAATCTTCTATTGGTATGCCATGTGGGATGGTATCTATATAGTTAAGGTCAGGATGACGATTCGCTTTGCTGATAGCCACATAAAAACAATGATGATTATATTTTTGATAGACAGGTACTATTTTTGGTGAAGAAAAGCCATGAATGGTTGTTAGCACCGGTGTTTTCACTAATTTGCTATAAGTTAAAGGCAAAAAATCAAATTGGTTATGAATGATGTCAAAGTCATCGGCTTGCTCAAAAAGAAGAGAAATATGCAAACACTCGGCTACCTTTGGATCAATTTCCAAATTCTCAGAATACGGTTGCGGCACAACCCAACGCAAATTAGCAGAGGTTTGTGAATCACCAGTAGCAAATAACGATATTTCGATGCCTTGTTCCACCAGCCTTTCTGTAAGCAGACTGACCACCCATTCCCATGGTCCATACTGCTGCGGCGGTGTCCGCCAAGAAATGGGGGAAAGCATAGCTATTTTCATTTAAAACTCACACTCTGTTGGTTTAGATGATTTTAAAACATAATTCAAAACATCGTCAAGATTGGCAATTGCCAAGCAAACAGAAGTGTCAGCAGCACCATAATACATCATCAATTCATTTGTTTTTTCGTTAATAATAACACCTACAGGGAAAGTGACACCAGGGACATCTCCAATTCTTTCATAATCTTCACAAGGTCCAAAAACCCAATTATCACATCTTCTGATGATTTTCCAAGGCTCATCCAAATCTAAAAGCGCAAGACCTACTCGATAAAGACTGCCAGACGCTGTTATACGCGTTCCATGATATATAAGTAACCAACCTTCATCAGTCTCAATCGGAGGAGTTCCCAAGCCCACCCTATGGCTATCCCACCAACCTGGACGCACTGGAATTAATATTTTGTGTTCACCCCAATGTGTTAAATCTGGCGAAAAAGCAATCCAAATATGTGCTTCACCCCGAATTATGGGGCGGTGAATCATAACATATTTTCCATTAATCAATCGCGGAAATAGAGAAGCATCTTTGTCCTCTGGCGGTAACATAGCACCTAAATGATCAAAAGTTTTAAAATCCTTAGTTAAAGCTAGTGAAACTACTGGACCATCTTTGGAAAAAGAAACATACGAGATAGCATACTGCTGCCGTTCCTCTAACCAGACAATGCGTGGATCCTCAACTCCCCATCGTTCCTCATTTCGTAAAATATTCGGCTTTATAGTTGGAGTTTTGTCAATGTCCCAACCAGTTTTTCCATCTTTACTTCTCGCTAAAGTTAAATGAGAAAACCCGCGCATGTCTTCCACTCGTATCAACAACAAAATTTTGTTATTATAT
>DOIV01000060.1 GCA_003511845.1 Flavobacteriaceae bacterium
ACCTCTACACGGTGAGCACAGTAATTACATTTTGCTGCGGTATTGGTATCAGGATCTATATATAAAGCATCATAAGGACAAGCTTGCATACATGATTTGCAACCAATACAACGGTTGTTGTCAAAATCTACAATACCATCTTCACGAGTATACAATGCTTCTACCGGACAAATCTCCACACAAGGAGCATCTGTACAATGATTACAACGCATGACTGAAAATATTCTACGTGTGTTTGGAAATTCTCCTTTTTCTACTTGTTTAACATAGGTTCTGTTAACGCCTATTGGAACATCATGCTCACTTTTAAAGGCAGTTGTACAAGCGTGACAACCTATACATTTTCGGTTATCTATTATAAATCCGTATTTCATGTGGTTCTTTTAGTTTGGATTTTATTTGTCACATGGAATTCGCTCTTAAACTTTCACTTATAAATAATAAAACTTTTTAGTGAGCTCATTTCATTTGTGGTTATTCTAGTTAGTTTCTCAAATATATACAAAAAAGTAGCTTAGTTTGTATCATTTGTTATATATAAAATTACACACACCTGATTGTTAGGGTGTTAAAAAACCAATAGTTTGTAGTTTTTATTCGTTCTAAATAAAGGATTTATTAACTTTGAAAAATGAAAATTCAAATCTTATTTTTCGGAATCCTTAAAGATATTGTTGGTAAAAACACTTTAGAAATTACTGAAGAAGAAGGTACTTCAATAGCTGCTTTAAAAGCAGCTTTATTAGAAAGGTACACTAAGTTAAACGATTTTTCAAACTTTTCTATTGCGGTAAATGAAGAATATGTTACTACAAATTATCGGTTGAAAGCTAATGATACTGTGGCTTTGATTCCACCCGTTAGTGGAGGGTAGTTTAGTCGGCAGTGGCAGTATTCAGTTAAAAGTTAACTTCAATAAAGTGCTATCGTAAATACTTCTTATCAATATAAAAAGTACCAAAGGGTAAAACAGAAGCAATGAGTACAATTGCAAAAGTTTTAGAATCCCATTTTAGGTCTGGTTTTATCAAAAAAGCTAATATGATATAGGCTACAAACAACAATCCGTGAGGCATACCTAATAGTTTTACATACGTAGGGTCTTCAGCAAAATACTTTAACGGTACGGCTACAAAAAGGAGTAATAAATAAGAAATTCCTTCTAAAAAACTTACAATTCTGAATGTATTTTTCATAAGATTGATTTTATTGGCAAATATAAGCATTGGCAAATCAAAAGAAATATAATTAACATATAATTATCAATATTTTGTTTTTTTTAAAATTAAGTTTGTCGGTGTAAACAAACTAAAATGCAACTTAAAATAACCTTAATCCTTTTTTGTATTACATTTTTTTCTCAAGCTCAAATTACAGGAAAAATTACTGATGAGAAGAACGTTCCATTACCTTTTGTGAACATCTATTTAGAAGATTCTTATAAAGGGACAACTTCAAATGATGAAGGTGTTTATGAATTAAACATTGATAAAACAGGTAAATACACTATTGTTTTTCAATATTTAGGCTTTAAAACAGTAAAAAAGGAAGTGAATATCACTTCTTTTCCTTTTCAATTGGATATTCTTTTACAAGAAGACACAGAATCATTAGAAGAGGTTGTGGTTAGTTCTAAAGAAAATCCTGCTCATAGAATTATCAAATTAGCCATCGCAAATCGGAATAAAAACCTAGAAAAAACATCAAATTTTACAGCCGATTTTTATTCAAGAGGCATTTATCGAATTAAAGATGCTCCAGAAAAAATACTAGGTTTTGAATTGGGCGATTTAGGTGGAGGCTTAGACTCTACCCGAAGTGGCGTAATATATTTGTCAGAAACCATTTCAAAAATCACTAAAAATAAAAAAGAATTTAAAGAAAAAATTATCGCTTCAAAAGTGAGTGGAGACGATAATGGTTTTAGCTTTAATCAGGCTTCAGATGTCAATTTTACAGTCTATAAAAACAAGATTAATTTAGGTGAGAATATTGTTTCGCCAATAGCCAATTATGCTTTTAATTATTACAAATACACCTTAGTAAATAGCTATTATGAAGGTAAACATCTAATCAATAAGATAAAGCTTAGTCCAAAAAAAGCAACCGATAATGCTTTTGAAGGCTATATTTATATTATTGAAAATACGTGGGAAATTTTTGCGACGGAGTTGTCTGTTACAGGTAAGCAAATACAACAACCAGCGGTTAAAAAGTTGTTTTTAAAGCAAAACTATTCCTATTCTTTAAAAGATAAATTGTGGACATTATTTTCTCAAAGTATTGATTATAAATTCGGGATGTTTGGGATTGATATTGACGGTCGCTTTACAGCGGTATATAGCAATTACAATTTTCAACCCAACT
The DNA here is from genome assembly GCA_003511845.1 of Flavobacteriaceae bacterium. GTDB lineage: Bacteria > Bacteroidota > Bacteroidia > Flavobacteriales > Flavobacteriaceae > Aureibaculum. Next base: position 2,368 of record DOIV01000060.1, read on the forward strand.
TTACTGCTAAAACTTTTACTAATGAAATTCTTTCATTTGAGGATAAAGCCAATAAAAAAGACACGCTGTTTTGGAACAAAATAAGACCTGTCCCACTAACCGTTGAAGAGATAAAGGATTACCAGTTAAAAGATAGTATTAAAGTCATTAGAAAGTCTCAAAAATATTTAGATTCTATAGATGGTAAAAACAATAAATTTAAAATCGCGAATTTACTTTTTGGTTATAGCTATCGAAATTCTTTTAAAGAATGGAGTTTGTCTATTGGCTCTCCGCTGTTAAATTCAATGTTTAATACAGTACAAGGTTGGCATACCAATATGGATGTTAATTTTTATAAAAATAATAAAGAAGAAGGTAAGTTTTTTCAAGTACATTCAAAATTTGATTATGGACTTTCAGACCATCAATTTAGAGTAAGTGGAGGCTTTAGATATCAATTTAACAATAAATCAAAACCTTATATAGCTATTAACGGAGGACGTAAAATTTCACAGTTTAACCATCAAGAACCCATTTCACCTATTGTAAATGCAGCAAGTTCATTACTATTTGAACGTAATTATGCGAAATATTATGA
>DOIV01000202.1 GCA_003511845.1 Flavobacteriaceae bacterium
GGTGTTATTTATAAAGGAGTAAACACAGATTACAATTGGTCATTCTTTAAATTGTATTTGACAGAAGGTGATTTGCTAAAAATTACAGATGAAAGAAATGATAATGTATTGATCTCTAAGCTTACAGCAGATAGATTAGGTTTGCAGCTTATGGATAAATTCAATCTGTTTTTTATGAAAGAAAATGGCAAGGCACCAAATCTTAGAATTTTTACTGTAGCGGGTATTTATAATTCAGGTTTTAAAGACTTTGATGAGAATTATGTTATAGGTGATATTAAGCATGTACAACGACTAAACAAATGGAAGCCAGAACAAATAGGCGGTTTTGAAGTTTTGTTAGACGATTTTGATAAACTAGAAGAAAAAGGAGCTGAAATCTATCAACAAGTAGGTTCTACATTAAATGCTCAAACCATTTCGGAAAAACATGAAGCTATTTTTGAATGGTTAAAGCTATTAAACACCAATATTATTGTCATCATTGTAATTATGGTCTTAATTTCAGGAATCAATATGATAACTGCGTTATTGGTGTTGATTTTAGAACGCACACAAATGATTGGTATTTTAAAATCTTTGGGGAGCTCTAATTGGAGTATTCGTAAAGTCTTTTTATACAACGCTGCTTATTTGATTGCAAAAGGAATGTTTTGGGGTAATATTATAGGAATTGGCTTGCTGTTAGCTCAGAAATATTTCGGCTTTATCCAATTGAATCCTGAAAATTACTATGTAAGTGAAGCACCAGTTTATATCAGTGTTGGCTATGTTTTATTATTAAATTTAGGCACTTTAATATTATGTTTATTAATGTTGTTGATACCGTCCTATTTAGTTAGTAAAATAAGCCCTGTTAAAGCCATAAAATTTGATTAAATTTGCATTAATTTAGATAATACAATTCAATAAATAAACAATCATGAAATACGACATCATCATTATAGGAAGTGGACCTGGAGGTTATGTAACTGCAATTAGAGCCTCTCAATTAGGATTTAAGGTAGCGGTTGTAGAAAAAGAAAATCTAGGCGGTATTTGCTTGAATTGGGGATGTATTCCTACCAAAGCATTATTAAAATCTGCTCAAGTATATGATTATTTAAAGCATGTTGATGCTTACGGGTTAAAAGCTAAAGAAATTGATAAAGATTTTTCTGCAGTTATTCAGCGTAGTCGTAATGTAGCTAACGGTATGAGTAAAGGCGTTCAGTTTTTAATGAAAAAGAATAAAATTGATGTGATTGATGGTTTTGGAAAAATAAAACCAGGTAAAAAAGTTGATGTAACCGATTCAAATAAAAAAACTACAGAGTATACAGCAGATCATATTATTATTGCTACAGGTGCACGCTCACGTGAATTGCCATTTTTACCTATTGATGGTAAGAAAGTAATTGGTTATCGTGAAGCTATGACGTTGCCAACACAACCTAAAAAGATGATTGTCGTTGGGTCAGGTGCAATTGGAGTTGAATTTGCACATTTTTACAATTCAATGGGTACAGAAGTTACCATTGTTGAATTTTTACCGAATATTGTACCTTTAGAAGATATTGAGGTTTCAAAACAATTTGAGCGTTCATTTAAAAAGTCAGGAATTAAAGTAATGACAGAATCTAGTGTTACTTCGGTTGATACTACAGGTAAAGGTGTAAAAGCAAAAGTAAAAACTAAAAAAGGCGAAGAAGTTTTAGAAGCTGATATTATCCTTTCAGCAGTTGGGATTAAAACTAATATTGAAAATATAGGTTTAGAAGATGTGGGTATCGCTACTGATAAAGATAAAATTATGGTAAATAAATTTTACCAAACCAATTTACCAGGATATTATGCTATCGGTGATGTGGTAGATGGTCCTGCATTGGCACATGTCGCTTCTGCGGAAGGGATTACTTGTGTAGAGAAAATTGCAGGTTTGAATCCAGAAGCCATAGATTACGGTAATGTTCCGGGTTGTACTTATGCAACTCCTGAAATTGCAAGTGTAGGGATGACTGAAGCAGAAGCAAAGGATGCAGGTTATGAATTGAAAGTGGGTAAGTTTCCATTTTCAGCATCTGGTAAAGCTACTGCAGCGGGTACAACAGACGGATTTGTAAAAGTGATTTTTGATGCCAAATACGGAGAATGGTTAGGTTGCCATATGATAGGTGCTGGTGTGACTGATATGATTGCAGAAGCAGTATTGGGTAGAAAGTTAGAAACTACAGGTCATGAAGTGTTAAAAACAATACATCCGCACCCAACCATGAGCGAAGCTGTTATGGAAGCTGTTGCTGATGCTTATGACGAAGTGATACATCTATAAGATTGTGTAAATAGTACGGTTTTTTTTAATAAACTGTAATTCGGTAATACCCGTCTGCCGGGCAGGCAGGAACGAAGTAGTCTTTTTTATTGAGAAAGTCAAGAGTGTAAGGTTTGTTAAATGTTTTAATCTCTAACCACTCCAAGCGTAGTAATTTGACCAATTCTAATATTCCATTCCCGTTCTGAAAGTAGTACGCCATCTTCGTCAAAAATTTTTATTTCGGCAGTATTTGGCCCTGAATAACCTTCATTTAAAGCTTCTATATCAACGCGATTGTATCCTTTAATTAAATCAATACGAATAATATAATACAATCCTTTAAGAGAGATGCTTGAAGCAATCATTTTCTCATTTAGATAAACTCTTATTCTGTCTCCATCAATTAAACTATGGTCTCTCACTTCAATTCTAACCGATTTTGAAGTACTATAAAGTGTACCTAAACTAAAATCACTAGACAATTGTACATCGCTAACATCTTTACCGTTAAAATATTTTTTAACAAGAATATCAGAATCATCTTCATTCTCACCTGTGCCACCAGACAAAAAATCAGCACTTGAACTTTTCCTATTACCACTTGGTGGATTGAAGTAGTCGCCTACCTTAGATTTAAAACCAAGTAAATATGGCTTCTTTTTAAAACTGAATTCAGAAGTTTGTTGTGTAGTGTCTAACAATGAAAAATCTATAGTCTCTACCTTGTTTTTATTATCAGATAGTAATAATTCAGTCCTTGTCGAATCTGCCTGAGCTAGAAGGTGAATACTGAATCCTGTTAAGAAAAATAGGAATACTAAATATTGTATGATTTTATTTAAATGCATTGTTGATCTATATCAAATTTAATGCCGAAGAATTTTCTTGCTGTTAAACTTCATCAAAAATAAAGAAAATATATCATTGATGTTGTTAAAAATTGGTTAATGACATTTTTTAATTATAAAGTCTCAAAAGAAACTATTAAAATCATATCTAAAATTTTAATTTTTTAATGTATTTTTGGATGAACTAAAAAATAGAAACTATGGCATCAATAACATTAAAAGGAAATGCAATAAACACCGTTGGTGAATTGCCAAAAGTAGGGACTCAGGCTCCTGATTTTAATTTGGTAAAAAATGATTTGTCCCACGCTTCACTGTCTGATTTTAAAGGCGAAAAAGTTGTTTTAAATATTTTTCCTAGTATAGACACTGGTACCTGTGCTGCATCTGTAAGGCAGTTCAATCAAGAAGCCGCTGAATTAGGGAATACAAAAGTATTATGTATTTCAAGAGATTTGCCTTTTGCTCAAGCACGTTTTTGCGGTGCTGAAGGAATTGAAAATGTAATCAATCTATCTGATTTTGCTACGGGTGATTTTGGTAAAAATTATGGTTTAGAAATCGCAAATGGTCCTTTAGCTAACTTGCATTCAAGAGCTGTTGTGGTTTTAGATGAATCGGGAAAAGTGCTTTACAACGAGCAAGTACCTGAGATTGTTGACGAACCTAATTATAAAGCAGCTTTAGAGGCTTTGTTAGACGAATAAGTATAAATGAAAGATCCGAATGATAGTTTTTTTATTGGCAGAATTAAAAGTTTGAAATTTGCCATTAGAGGAGTTTTGTTGTTAATTACGACCGAGCACAGTATCATGGTACAATTTAGTATCGCTATACTAGTTACTATTTTAGGATTTGTAATGGATATTTCAGCAATTGAATGGATGTTTCAACTGCTTGCAATTGGGATGGTTCTAGTAGCAGAATCGTTAAATACTGGTATTGAAAAATTGTCTGATTTTATTCACCCTGATTATCATAAACGGATAGGTTTTATAAAGGATATTTCTGCTGGTGCTGCTACGTTTGCTGCAATAATTGCATTTATTATTGGATTGATTATCTATATTCCAAAATTCTCTTAAACCTCTTGTATTTTTATGTATTTTTGCATGATATGGTTATTAAGGACTAAAATTACCATAAATCAACTGCCTCGACCCAAGGGTACGAGGTATAATTACGAACAAAACATTTTTTATTTCGAGGCAAGCCTCGGGGAATTAAACCCTCAATGAGGGATTAAAAACAAAAAAATATCCGATAAGGATTCCTAACAATGGCAAAAAAGAGGAAAATAACAAAAAAAGTTAAGAAGAAAAGTAGCATTGTTGCTTTTTTTAAAAGTAAACAAACACATCTTGTTTTCGGAATTTTTCTAGTACTGTTCAGTATTTTTTTATTGGTTTCTTTTGTTTCATTTTTAATGGTGTGGAAATCAGATCAAAGCCAACTACATTTATTTGCGGATAGATTGGTAGATGTAAAAAATTTATTAGGTAAAACAGGAGCGAACATCAGTCATTTTTTTATTTATAAAGGTTTTGGCCTTGCAGCATTCATCCTTCCCGTACTGTTATTTTTTTCTGGGCTCTATATATTATTTAACATCTCATTTAAAGCCATGGCTAAAGCTTGGTTTTGGGGTGTTGTAATGATGATATGGTTGTCTTTAGGTATTGGATTTTTTTTCACCAAAAGCACTTTGTATTCTGGAGTAATAGGTTATGAATTGAATGATTATTTCAATAATTTTATTGGTAAAACAGGTGTCTTTTTGATTTTATTATTTACCCTATTATCCTATTTGATTTCTAAGTTTAAAATCACCCCTGAAAGTTTAAAAAACAAGCTTCCTCAATGGAAAGAAAAATCAAAAAACAGAGTTGGTGTTGATGAATTTACCGACGAAGGTTATATTACTGAAGCAGTACATGAAAAGCCCAATTCAGAATTAGAACTTGACCTTACTATTAAAAAGGATAAAGAGGAGAAAATTGAAGAAAAAATTGAAAAAACGGTCGTAAAAGAGAAATTTGAAGAAAAAATAATTGCTTCACAACTAGAGGTAGAAACACCACAACATGAAGAATTAGCTATTGAAGTTGAAGAAGTTTTTAAAGAAGATCATTTGATTGAAAATTTATCAAATAAATTGGTAGACGATTTTGGTGAATTTGACCCTACCTTAGAGCTTTCTGAATTCAAATTCCCTACTTTAGATTTGTTAAAAGGTTATGGAAATGAAGATATTACTATCAATAAAGAGGAGTTAGAAGCGAATAAAGATAAAATTGTAGATACTTTAAGTAATTATAAAATTGGTATTTCCAGTATTAAAGCAACTATTGGCCCAACGGTAACCTTATATGAAATTGTACCAGGCAAAGGTGTTAGAATATCTAAAATCAAAAACTTAGAAGATGATATAGCATTATCTCTAGCTGCACTAGGTATACGTATCATTGCTCCAATCCCTGGTAAAGGAACAATAGGTATCGAAGTCCCAAATAAAGAATCTACTATAGTATCAATGAAATCTGTGTTGTCAACACAAAAATTCCAAAATTCCAAAATGGAATTACCATTGGCATTGGGTAAAACTATTTCTAATGAAACCTTTGTTATTGACTTGGCAAAAATGCCGCATTTGTTGATGGCAGGTGCAACAGGACAAGGTAAGTCGGTTGGTTTAAATGCAGTATTAACTTCCTTGTTGTATAAAAAACATCCTGCAGAAGTGAAATTTGTTTTGGTCGATCCTAAAAAAGTGGAATTGACACTTTTTAATAAAATTGAAAGACATTATCTAGCAAAGTTGCCAGATAGTGAAGAAGCAATTATTACTGACACAACAAAAGTTGTCAATACATTAAATTCTTTATGTATTGAAATGGACAATAGGTATGATTTACTTAAAGATGCCTATGTAAGAAATATAAAAGAGTATAATGAAAAATTTAAAGCAAGAAAATTAAACCCTGAAAACGGACATAAATTTTTGCCATATATTGTTTTGATAATTGATGAGTTTTCTGATTTAATAATGACAGCTGGTAAAGAAGTAGAAACTCCAATTGCTCGTTTAGCTCAATTGGCAAGAGCAATAGGTATTCATTTAATTGTAGCAACTCAACGACCATCAGTAAATGTAATTACTGGTATTATTAAAGCAAACTTCCCTGCAAGAATTGCTTTTAGAGTAACTTCTAAAATAGATTCAAGAACTATTTTAGATGCTCAAGGTGCTGATCAATTGATAGGTAAAGGTGATATGTTAATTTCAACTGGTAATGCCGTTACTAGATTGCAATGTGCTTTTGTTGATACACCTGAGGTAGATAGGGTTACAGATTTTATTGGTTCTCAAAGAGCTTATGCAAGTGCTTATATTTTACCTGAGTATGTTGGCGAAGAGAATGGCACAGGTATTGCTATAGATATAGCAGATAGAGATGAATTGTTTTTAGATGCTGCTCATGTTATTGTTAATGCACAACAAGGATCGGCTTCTCTATTACAAAGAAAACTAAAATTAGGATACAATAGAGCGGGTAGAATTATAGATCAATTAGAAGCAGCTGGTATTGTAGGTCATTTTGAAGGGAGTAAGGCCAGACAAGTTTTAGTTCCTGATATCTTGGCATTAGAGCAACTATTAAATAATGAATAAATTAGAAAATATAAAATGAGAAAAATAGTAATTATATGTTTGACAGTTTTTGTAAGTACTGTATCATTTGCACAAAGTGATGCCAAAGCAAAAAAACTATTGGATGCAGTTTCTGAAAAAATAAGTGCTTATGATAATATTTTTGTAGCATTTAAATGGAATTTAGATAATACTGCTGAAAATGTACATCAAGAGACTAGAGGAGATGTAACCCTTAAAGGCGATTTGTATCATGTTAATTTTTTAGGTACCAAACAATTGTTTGATGGTAAAAAAACATATACTATTATTATTGAAGATGAAGAAGTAAATATAGCTGATGCAGAAGACAATGATGAAGATACTCTAACTCCATCAAAGTTTTTTTCTTTTTATAAAAACGGATATAACTATAAGTGGGATATTTTACAAAATGTGAATGGTAGAAAAATTCAATATATAAAATTAATACCCATTGATAGTAATTCTGAAGTTGGGCATATTTTATTGGGTGTAGACGTAAAAACGAACCACATATTTAAATTGATAGAAACTGGTAAAAATGGTACAGTAACTACCTTAACAATTTCTGAATTTAAAACCAATCAACCCATATCAAATACTTTATTTGTTTTTGATGAATCCAGATATAAAAGAGAGGGTTATATTATTAACAAACTTTAATCTAAACTTTAAACTTTCATTAACAAATTAAGTTTTACTTTTGTGAAGTGAAAATCTTAAATAGATATATACTAAAAAGTTTTTTAGTACCCTTTTTAGCTACTTTTTTTATTATTCTGTTTGTGCTTGTTATGCAAGTACTATGGTTGCAGTTTGATAGAATTGCTGGAAAAGGTATTGGTATTGGGCATATCTTCCAGTTTTTAGGTTATATAGCACAAATGCAAGTGCCACTTGCATTACCAATTGCCATATTATTATCTTCTATAATGGCATTAGGCACAATGTCAGAAAATTATGAATTTGCAGCCATAAAATCTGCTGGAATTTCCTTACAACGTTTTATTAGACCTTTAATATTATTAATGGTATTATTAAGTGCTTTGAATTTTTTATTTTTAAATTATGCCTTTCCAAGAGCTGTGTTTAAATTTAAAAACATGTTGAATGAAATTAAAAAAACACAACCTGCATTAGCTTTAATGCCCGGAACATTTAATTCTGAAATACCAGGGTACAGTATTAAATTTTCAGAAAAATATGGTAAAGATGAAAATTTATTAAAAGATGTGTTAATTTATTATGATTTAGATAACTACCAAGCAAATGTAAAAGTGATTACTGCAGAAACAGGTGAAATAACCACTGAAGAAGGAAGTAGGTATATGACCTTAACTTTAAATAATGGACATCATTATGAAGAGATATATGAAAAGAAAAGAAACTATGGTAAAAAACAAAAAATGCAAAGTACTAAAGCTAATTTTGATGAATATATTATTAATATTGATGTTTCAGGGTTAAACAATACAGATACTAAAGAATATAAACACGATAGAGAAATGCTTAGTTTAAAACAGTTAAGTTATTATTCTGATTCTTTAAAAATACCTTATGATGATTTTGTTGCGGCGAAAGCAAAAAGTTTCCTTATTAGAGCTGGTATTGGTACCACTAAAAAAGATTCAACTGATTACAGTACAATTAAGCCCATTGTTTTAGATAACTTTGATGATGAAGGGAAGAAATTAGTTTTCAATACTGCTGTAGATTTAATAAAATCTTCTTTAGCTGATATTAGAGGGTTTAGTAGCGTTTTAAAGAATAAGAAACGCTTTATTAATGTATATAATACAGAATACCATAGACGTTTGGCATTTTCTTTAGCAAGTTTAGTTTTGTTCTTTATTGGAGCACCGTTGGGTTCTATCATCCGAAAAGGAGGTTTTGGCTTTCCAATGATTATGGCTATTACTATATTTGTTATTTACTTTTTCATTTCTACCTTTGGAAAAAAAATGGCAGAATCAGGTGCAATAACAGCAGTATTAGGTGGTTGGTTGGCTACCATAATTTTGTTTCCTTTAGGACTTATTTTAATGACTAGAGCTACAAAAGATAAAGGTATTTTCAATATTGATACATTTATACAACCCATCACTAAACTTTTTAAAAAGAATAATAGTAAAGAGAAAAAAACAATATTAAAATGATTTCAACAGAATTAAATACCGCCCAGTTAAATACAATTAAAGAGGCTATTGCTGATATTAAAAAAGGCAAAGTTATAATAGTAGTTGATGATGAAGATCGTGAAAACGAAGGAGATTTTATCGCAGCAGCTGAGATGGTAAGTCCAGAGATGATCAATTTCATGGCATTACAGGGTAGGGGTCTAATTTGTGCCCCACTTACAGGAGATAGATGTGATGAGTTAGGTTTAGAAATGATGGTACAAGATAATACAGTTTTACATCAAACGCAATTTACTATTTCTGTAGATTTAATAGGTAGCGGTTGTACAACAGGTATTTCTGTTCATGATAGGTCAAAAACTATTAAAGCTTTGACAGATGAGAATACCAAGCCACATGATTTAGGTAGGCCAGGTCATATTTTTCCTTTAAGAGCTAAAAATGGTGGCGTATTGAGAAGAACAGGTCATACAGAAGCTGCAGTAGATTTAGCTAGGTTAGCAGGCTTTAAACCCGCAGGAATTTTAGTTGAAATTTTAAATGAAGATGGTTCAATGGCAAGAATGCCAGAACTAATGAAAGTAGCTAAAAAATTCGATTTAAAAATAATCTCTATTGAAGATTTAGTAGCGTATAGAATGTTACATGATTCTTTAATAGAAAAAGTAGAAGATTTTCCGTTAAAAACTCGTTTTGGAGACTTTAGGTTAAGAGCCTATAAGCAAACTACAAATAATCAAGTGCATTTAGCTTTGACTAAAGGTAGTTGGTCTGCTGATGAACCCGTTTTGGTTAGAGTAAATTCTACACTGATTCATAATGATATTATCAGATTGCTGACAAGTAAACCAGATGATCGTTTTAGTAAAGTCTTTAAAATTATTAATGATGAAGGTAAAGGAGCGGTGGTGTTTATCAATCAAGAAAATCAATCCTTTAATTTAATAAATAGATTACATGCCATTAAAGAATTACAAGAAATAGATAAAACACAAGTGCCTAAAATAAATTTTGATACTAAAGATTTTGGTATCGGAGCTCAAATATTACATGATATCAGTATTTCTAAATTAAGATTGATTACTAATGACACGCAAATTAAAAAACGTGTAGGTATTATTGGTTACGGACTAGAAATAGTTGATAATATAAATTATTAATTATTTTTTGTGTTTTCGTAGTATGAGTATCTTAAGAAAAATATTGTACCCTTTTTCTGTGTTGTATGGTGAAATTACCGCTGCAAGAAATGTATTTTATGATAAAGGCATTCTAAAATCGACCACTTTTGAATTCCCAACAATTGTTGTCGGCAATTTAAGTGTAGGCGGTACGGGTAAAACACCACAAGTAGAGTATTTAGTAAGACTATTACAAGACAGCTATAAAATAGCTATCCTCAGCAGAGGTTATAAACGTAAAACTAAAGGTTTCGTAATGGCTAAAAAAACAAGTTCTGCTAGTGAAATTGGAGACGAGCCTTTACAGTATTCTAAAAAATTTAAGAATGTAGTTGTTGCCGTAGATTCTGATAGGGTTAACGGTGTTACAGAACTTTCTAAATTAGTAAACAAACCAGATGTTATTTTATTAGATGATGCTTATCAGCATAGAAAAGTAGAAGCTGGTTTTAATATTTTATTGACTTCATATAATGATTTATATGTAGATGATAGTATGTTGCCAACAGGTAATTTGAGAGAAAAGGTGAAAGGAGCAAGTAGAGCTCAACTTATAGTTGTAACTAAATGTCCATCATTGTTAAATGAGAATGAGCAATTTGAAATTACTAAAAAATTAAATATTGAAAATCATCAAACCGTATTTTTCTCTTCTATAAAATATGGCAATGATGTTATTGGGAAAAAGAGTAGTATTGAAGTTAGTAAGTTAGCAGATTATAAAATAGTTTTAGTAACAGGTATTGCGAAAACCAAGCCTTTAGTTAATTTTTTGAAAGAAAATAAATTTGATTTTCAACATTTAAAATATTCAGATCATCATGACTTCTCTAAAAATGATTTACAAAAAATAAAAACCACTTTCACCTCACTTGATTCTGATAAAAAAATCATTTTAACTACTGAAAAAGATTATATAAGAAGTTTTATGGCTGTTGATGATGAAGTTTATTATTTACCAATAGAAACGAGTTTTATAGCTCATGAAAAAGATTTTAACAAATTGATACATAAATATGTGGAACAAAGTACAAGAAACAGTTA
>DOIV01000315.1 GCA_003511845.1 Flavobacteriaceae bacterium
ATGGCAAAGGAGCCATTAAACTAATTGATAATGATTTTTCTACTGAATATAGAAGACAGTCAACGTTAGCAGTTCCTGTACAAACTTTAATTTCTGATATATTAATGTACCCTAACCCAACCCATCATATATTGAACATAAAATCTAAGTATCCCATAGAAAAAGTAGAAATATTTTCCTTATTGGGTAAAAAAGTGTTTGAAAAAACCGATGGTACATCATTAGATTTAGGGAAGCTAATTAGTGGGGTTTATTTTGTAAAAATTAGCAGTAACAATACTCTTGTTAGTAAAAAATTAGTAATTAAATAATTAAAAATAATAATATATATCAATTATGGAAAATTCAGAAACAGAAACAAACAAAACAAGTGTTGCCACTATAGAAGGTGATGGTAAAACTATTGCAATCATTGCCTATTTAACTTTTATAGGATTAATCATTGCTTTTGTTATGAATAATGAAAAGAAGAATGCTTTCGCCAGTTTTCATATCAGGCAATCTTTAGGCTTAGCTCTTTTTGGATTCTCTTTATCATTTATAATGATTATTCCAATATTAGGATGGATTATAGGGTTTGTAGGGTTCTTTGTACTTTTATTTTTATGGATAGTCGGAATCATAAATGCCGCAAACGGAAAAGAAAAATCTGTACCTCTTTTAGGTAAAAAATTTAAAGAATGGTTTAAAAATATCAATTAGTAATTGTTATGTAAAAACTACACAATTAAACTTTATTCTTTTTTTAAGAACATTAAAATGTAAAATTTATATCTTAGCTGTCTCATAAACTAAAAATTTTAAGACAGATGAATACATTAAAAAAAATCGCTTTAGTTATTACTTTAATAGGTGGTATTTCTACAATAAACGCCCAATTATCAGTTGGTATTGGTGCAGGGTATAATGAAGGTATTGACGCTCCAGGCTTATTGGTTAAGGGGGAATTTGAAATTATGGACGGGATAGTCATTTCACCAAGTGTATCCTATTTTACTGGAAGTACGCTTTATGGTTTTAAAAATAATTTATTGGCATTTGATGTGAATGGACAGTATATTATTGAAATTATGGCAGATGAATTAAAGGTATATCCTTTAGCGGGTCTAAATTATTCAAGCTATAAGCATGGTTTTAATACAGGGAATGATTTCATACGAACATCAAACACAGGTAATGCCTTAGGTCTAAATGTTGGTGGCGGTGGTAGATGGTATTTTTCTGATCAAATGAGTGTTTTTGCTGAATTAAAATATACGGTAAGTAACCTTAGTCAAGTAGTTGTAGGTGCCGGAATTCTATTTGAATTGTAGGTCAAAACTCAAGTTTAAATAATAATAAATTTCTCTTTTAAAAGAACCAATTTTCATTGGTTCTTTTTTTAGTTTAAAATAAGAAAAAGACAACACCCTCTTTTTCCCATTTTACGCCGAATGTAAAAAAGCCAGTAAACATCAATAGTTTAAAGGTTTTTATTTTTTAAACACCTTGCAGTCAAAAAGTTATATGTTTGGTGAAAATCTATAAAAACTTCAATTTCATCCATTTTGTTAAAAACTTAACATGTTTTGTGGATAAGTATGATTTCCATTTTTCATTAAAAAAAACAATCTTTGTAGATATCAATTCCACCTCAAATCTTTGAGTAAGAATTACCCAATTTTATAGTACAAGTACCAAAAGCAAAAAACCAATAGTTTGATGCCTGTTTTTTAGGCTAAAAAGTTGATTTTACCCAGAAAATTTGGGGCTTTTATCCTAAAAAAGGATGATTTTGATAGCAAAATCATCCGATTAAGGGCAGCTAACCATTAAAAAAAGAGTAACCATGAAAATAACAGAAATCATAAAAAGAGATTACGAGACTGATCTTTTTGATTTAGATAAAATCATTCATGCTATTGAAAAAGCAATGAAATCTGTTAATCATGGTACTAAAGAAGATGCTGTTGGAATTTCTAAAATTGTTATTGGTTCTTTATTAGAACGCAAACTAAAAGACGCAAATTATATTCCAACAGTAGAAGAAGTACAAGATATTGTTGAGTACAAGTTGATGGATAGTAAGTTTCATGATGTTGCAAAAGCATATATCTTATATAGAGACGAACAAACCAGAAATAGAAAAACAAATATTTTTGAAAAACGTATCAATTTAAAACCTTATGAATATCCTGAATTAAACGAATATGTAGATGCTATTAGACATTCATATTGGATCCATACAGAATTTAATTTCACAAGCGACATTCAAGATTTTAAAACACAATTAACTGAAGTAGAGAAAAACGCGATTAAAAACACCATGTTGGCTATTTCTCAAATAGAAGTTGCCGTAAAAACATTTTGGGGAAACATTTACGATAAAATGCCTAAACCTGAAATAGGTTCTGTTGGGGCAACATTTGCAGAAAGTGAAGTGCGTCATCATGATGCTTATTCGCATTTATTAGAAATATTAGGCTTGAATAATGAATTTAAAAGTCTAAAAAAGAAACCTGTAATTATGAGACGGGTTCAATATTTAGAAACCGCCGTAAAAAATGCAAAAAGCGAAGATATTAGAGAATATTCAGAATCTATTTTGTTGTTTTCATTATTTATAGAACATGTTTCTCTGTTTTCACAGTTTTTAATTATTATGGCTTTCAATAAGCATAAAAATATGCTAAAAGGTATTTCTAATGTGGTTGAGGCTACCTCTAAAGAAGAGCAAATACATGGCGATTTTGGTATTGACATTATCAAAATTATTAAAAAAGAAAACCCAACTTGGTTTGATGATGAATACAATGTAATCATTCAAGAATTATGTAAGGAATCCTTTGAATCTGAAAGTAAAATTGTGGATTGGATTTTTGAAAAAGGAGAATTAGACTTTTTACCAAAAGATGTAATTAACGAATTTATTAAAAACCGATTTAACAATTCATTAGAGAGTATCGGTATAGAGAAAGTATTTGACATCGACCAAACTTTAATTGCTCAAACCGAATGGTTTGATGATGAAATTATCGGCACAAAACACGGCGATTTCTTTGTGAAACGCTCAATCAACTATAGTAAAAGAACCAAAAGTATAACCAGCGATGACTTATTTTAAAAAATGAACAACCAAAAAACTACAACTCAAAACTTAACAGACGCAGAACGATTAATTCAAGCAAGAGAAGCTGCTAGAAAAGAAATGCTAAAGTCACAACCTGAAATAAAATGGTTGACTGATAATAGTCGTAAATTTCTTGAATCAGGCTACCTTACAGGTGATACAACTCCTGAAGAACGCATAAGAGAAATTGCAGAACATGCAGAAAGTCTTTTAAAAATTAAAGGCTTTGCTGATAAGTTTTATGGCTATATGGCAAAAGGCTATTTTTCATTAGCATCACCTGTTTGGTCAAATTTTGGTAAAAGGCGTGGTTTGCCTATCAGCTGTTTTGGTTCGCACGTTGCTGATGATATGGGAGATATTTTATATACCCAATCAGAAGTAGGCATGATGTCTAAATTAGGAGGTGGTACTTCAGGTTATTTTGGAAAATTGCGTCACAGAGGAGC
>DOIV01000314.1:0-2232 GCA_003511845.1 Flavobacteriaceae bacterium
ACTGACTTAAATATCCTGCTCCAAAATGTGCAAAGCTTACTGTACCAAAAGCAATAGCAGCAAGAATCATTAAGTCTGACAAACTCGGGTTCCTTTCTATTTCTTTTGAGTAAGAAGAAACTTTTTCTTTCAACTTTTCAATTGCAGAGGTATCTGCTCCAAGCCATTTATCTATACGTTTAGATTTACCAATACCAATAAGGATAATTGCCATCCATACATTTGCGACTACAATATCAACAAATACCATTCCTCCATATAATTTTTGATTGAAACCATAAATTTCTAGCATTGCTGTTTGGTTGGCTCCACCACCAATCCAACTCCCTGCCAAGGTTGACAAACCTCTCCATACAGCATCTGGACCAGCACCACCAACGGTTTCTGGCGACACCATTGAGATTAATAAAATGGCAATTGGTCCACCAATAATAATCCCCACAGTACCTGTAAAGAACATGACTAATGCTTTCCAACCTAAATTATAGACCGCTTTTAAATCGATACTTAATGTCATCAATACCAAAGCAGCTGGCAGCAAATATCTACTAGACATAAAATATAGATTCGATTTGTGCTTTATAAGTTCACCTGTTTGAGAAACAGTTTCCCATTCTGGTGCAATTAAACCAGTCGTAGTAAAGACTGCTGGTAACATATAGGCAACAAATAATGCAGGAACAACACCATAAAACTTAGACCAAAAACCTTGTTTTATTGACGAAGTATAAAATATAAAGCCTAAGGCTAACATTAAAAGTCCGAAAACTATAGTGTCTTTGAGGAGAATTGGTGGTTTTGCTTTCGCATCATATTCAGATAATTTGAGATACTGCTTAAAGTCACTTAATAGTCTAGTCTCTTCTTTCTTTAAATACAATTTTGACGGATGAGAAACAGAATCTATTTTACTAGTGTGTACTACTAATTTATCCTTTATAAAGTAGCTTTCAATTTCTTCAATAGTTGATTTATTAAAATCAAATTCCTTTGATGATATTGGTTTATGATAGGTGTAGTTTTTTTCTAAGGCATAAGTAACACTATCTTTAGACAAATAATACGCTGAAATTATTTTATGAGTTTCTGCATATCGCTGAACGGTAATTTTTTTGATTTCTTTTTCAGCATAATAATATTGGGCAACCCCACCATTATTCTTTACTCCAAAATTTATGGTATCTATTTTAGTCCAATTAGTTTTAGAATTGGTGTTTTGAATACTTTTCTCTATTGAAAACACATCATTAGGCATATCTTGCCCTTGTACAATGGATAAGTTCAATAAAAAAATGAAGATTATAAAACTCTTTATTTTTAATTTCATGTATACAGTCTTTATAATAAACTCTTCAAATATAATGAAGATATTTCTTTATTACATCTCTGACAAAACTTTCTCTAAAAGGCTTCACCTCAACTTAGGTGAGGTGATATAAGAAACCCCGACATATATCAAATACTCGGGATACAGAATGGCAAGTCAACTGCTATCTTCTTTCTTCTAAAATCTAACTCTTATTGTCCCACCATAAAAACGGCATTACAAAATATAAGTTTACCATTTTCCCAGAAGCCTCTAAATAATGGATTATCAGCTAAATAAATTACGGCTCCTTTACCCATCTTTTCAACACCAAAAACCAATGATTTATCAATATTTTTTAATGCATTACCACCAGCAAAACCACTTACTAAATCCGTTTTACTTTTAATAACGCTTACGTTAGTTCCTTTTTTTAAATATGCATAATGATTGCTATTTAAACGTAAGGTATGATAACTGTTATCATAACCAAAACCTAGAGGATGTGTATTATCCATAGTAACCTTAAATATACTTCCTGTTATTAAATTTGAAATTGATTTACGCTCTAAATTATCATAAGCTTCTAATTCTAATTTTTCTTTCAACTCTTTTTCTTCCTTTTCTTTTTCCTTTTTCTCATCTTCATCTTTGTACTTAGATAAGCTAAACTCTTCACTATCTGCAAAAATTCCTAATGCTCTATCAATCGCTATTAATCTTCCTCCATTTTGAATCCATTTTTTTAATTCAACTAGCTTTTCTTTCCCCAATGTTTTTTTATAGAGTCCGTTAGGTAAAATTAACACTTTATACTTATTTAAGTTAACACTATTAAAATATTCAGTATCTAACACAGTCACCGGATACTTAATTTGCTGTTCAAAAAAGTGCCAAATTTCACCAAAACCTAATGATGACACTCC
>DOIV01000314.1:2619-5331 GCA_003511845.1 Flavobacteriaceae bacterium
AGAACCAAAGTCTTTTCCTTTGGTTACCATACCTGAAGTAACTGCATTTAGGTTTCTATTAAATTTTTTAGCTGCTCTTCTAACAATTTTATCAAAATTATCGCCTAATTTTTCATTTCCCGTTCTAGTAACAATCAATGAACCTGCTGCATATTCTTTGCCTTCTATTGTAAATGGAAGTGTCGAAAAACGAACTTTTATTTTTTGCTTAAGTAAGTATCCTAAAAAAGTAGCATCGGCTATATTGTTCCATTTTGAAAGGTATGCATACGGTTTTGTTGCTCCAGAAACCTCCCCATTTACGGTTATATTTTCAACCTTATTTATTGCTACAGTATTTGATAAAGCATATGCTTTTAACCCTCTTGCATAAGGTAATGACCAAGCTGTAATATCGTAAGTAACAGAATCTTTTAACTTTACTTGCGGTTCAAATAACACATTAATTAAATTTGATTTTGACTGATTCGTATTTATTACTAAATCTTTATTGGATAACTTGGTGGTTTTGGTTGAATTATCTAGATAACTAAATCCTTTAACTGTTTTTGTAGTTTTTGCTGTCCCATACTTAATTTGATGACGGTCTAAAAACTTTTTTAAACTACTTAATTTATCAATATCATTATTACCTTTTACCACATAGCTTTTGTACTTACCTTTAGGATGCTGTATCGCATTTTTAAAATAAGAAGCAAATTCTTTCTTAAGTTTTTCCGCGTGGAGTGAAGAAACCTCAATTGTAGATAACCCTGTGGTATAATGATGTGCAATTCTATCTTTTAGGGTTAATAAACCACCTTCTGAAGTTCTAATTCCTAATCCGGCTCTACCACTTCCACCCTGCTCATAGGTCATACCAATTGCTCCGTTATAAGTAGGGTATGTATCGCCATAACTAGGATATAGCAAATCGAACCTTTCTTTTGTAAAATACAACCATCCGTTTTTATCGAAATACTTAGCATGATTTTTACCGATAGTCACTTGAAATTCACGTTGAAAATCTGTAATCACTTCATGATAAGGTTCTGCTGCTGGGGCAAAATAATATGGTTTATTGACTCCTTGCTCATGAAAATCGACATGTACATTAGGCATCCATTTATTATATTCTACCAAACGTGATTGTGATTCAATCTGTGTTGCCCACGCCCAATCTCTATTCAAATCAAATAAATAATGATTTGCTCTACCACCCGGCCATGGTTCATGGTGTTCTTTTGAATCAGGATTGATATTGTAAGGTGAATTTTGGTATTGATTATACCAATTCACATAACGATCTCTACCATCAGGGTTGATACAAGGGTCAATAATTACAATGGTATTTTCTAACCACTTTTTAGCGTCTTTATTCGTCGAATCTACCAACGTGTATAAAGTTTTTATTGCCACTTCAGTGCTCACAGCTTCATTACCATGTACATTGTAGCTCAACCAAGTTATTGGTATGTCATTAGTAGCACTTCCTTCAATTACACCAGCTGTTTTGAGATGATTTAAACGGAGGTTTTCAAGTTTTTCAAAATTCTTTTGCGAGGTAATTACCGCTAAATACAAAGGTCTTTTCTCATAGGTCTCTCCATATTTAATAAGTTTAACATTCTTATTTGTTTGAGCAATATGCTGAAAGTATTCAATTACTTTATGATGTCTTGTAAAACGTTCTCCTAATTCATATCCTAAAAATTCTTTTGGAGTATTGGTTTGTGATATCGCTGAAATAGAAATAAGAAAAATAGTGATTAAAAAGGAAACTACTTTCATAGAAGGTTGTTAAGGAGTTTGTCAAATATATTGAAAAAAACAACTTGTTCATAACATTATGTTGTTATTTTTAACCGCTACCTTTTTCTTAATTTTTATTCTTTGGCTTTCGCTTTGCCTTCTTAAGACTTTCGTTTAGCATCCATTCTAGTTGACCATTGGTGCTACGAAATTCATCAGCAGCCCATTTTTCAACTGCTTTTAAAATATCTTCATTTATCCGTAATGCAAATGCTTTTTTCTTTGCCATGACCTATCAAATCTAATTGATTATTTTTTATTACTCTATTTGGGTCACAAATTTCGCAATATTATTTACTAATTCTTTTTTAATAGCCAATTCAGCATTGCTGTATGTGGCAATATTATCACTAATATCATCAGTTTTAACTTCTTTAAAAACATGATTCATATCTTCAATAATTAATAACTCTGAACGCTCCGTAGCTTTGTGCAACATTTCTGCATCAGAAACTGAAACTTGAATATCTCGCGTTCCGTTGATAATTAAAATTGGAAAATTTAGTTTTTTTATTTCTTCTTTTGGATTGTATTTCATCCAAG
This sequence comes from Flavobacteriaceae bacterium, assembly GCA_003511845.1. Classification (GTDB taxonomy): domain Bacteria; phylum Bacteroidota; class Bacteroidia; order Flavobacteriales; family Flavobacteriaceae; genus Aureibaculum. The sequence goes on from DOIV01000314.1 coordinate 4,954, forward strand.
AAATCCAAAATGGTTGTAAAGACTTCCTGAAAATAGAAGTCAATAATGGATTAAAATTTTCATCAACTTTACCAGAACGTAAAATAGCAAAGGTCTTTTTTAAATCCTCTTCAAATATAGGCGATTGTTTTACTACCTGTTCAATCAAAATCTCATCAATTGGTCTTCCTGCACCAGCTATAGAAATAAAAGCATCTACTTTTTGTTTTGAAGCAAGCATCCCAACCAAACTACCTTGACTATGCCCAGCTACTATAATTTTTGAAAACTCATCTTTATCCTTAAAATAATTAACCACAGCAATCGCATCATTAACAAAATCATCAAAACCTACATCTTCTTCTTTAAAACCTTCCTTTTTCAACAATGCAATAGCAC
>DOIV01000002.1:0-264 GCA_003511845.1 Flavobacteriaceae bacterium
GTAATTCTTTTTTATCTTTCATTTTCTTTTAATTATTACTTAAAACCAATCTTCTATACCAATCCCAACCTTTCCAATAAAAATTCATTTCAGTTTTTATTTCTATTGGTAATGGAATTTCTTCTATCACTGGTATTAAAGCACCTAATTGTGAGAAAAAACGTTGTATATTTTTTCCAAATAAATTTTGTGCTACTTCTAAGGTTTGAGGTGATGCATTTTTTCTTAAAAATAGCATTTCAGGCAATACAAATGCTCCTTCTT
>DOIV01000002.1:692-3087 GCA_003511845.1 Flavobacteriaceae bacterium
CCTGTAATTACATCAAAAGGTAATCCACTATACTTCATCATCTCAAAAAATTGATCTGTGTTTTCTTTACCTGCAATATCTTTTATCAAAAAATTAAAAGCCTTACTAACAGGTGTATGTGTATTTGGTGCTAAAACCCTTCCGTGAAAACGTTTATCTAATAAATCTTTCCAAGTTTTTGGTGGATTTTTAACCTCTTTATTTACCAACATGATTATTGGGGCATAAAGCAAAGGAGTTACAAAAGCTTGTGTGCTATCCATGCTTTTACCTTTTAAATCACTTCTTAATTTTGGAAATTCATCTGAAATGTTTATGTAATGTTTTCTAACCTCTTCTCTTTCAAAATAGTTTAAAATTTCTGGTTGAAGTGTTACAATTAATTCTGGCAATTCTTCTTTTACAGGATTTTCTAATACTTTGGAAAAATAATTAAGTTCCTCACTAGAGGAAGAAGGCGTTATAAACTCCGTATCAGGAGCCTTCCGTTTTAGTAAACTCTCTAAGTTACGACCTATGTTAATGGGTACAAATATGAATATTTTACTTTTCATTTTTCCATTTTAATAATACCAATTTAACTGTAAACCTGAGTTCGACCTAAGGTTTGTTTGCAGTTTAGATGAATTTTTATTCAATTTGAATACGAATTTTAGAAAGACTAACTGGTTAGTTTGAGGAAATTTGGCGAAAATTGGAAAAAATTCATCAAATCCAAAGGAAATATAAATAAAAGGCAATGTTTTCATGTAAACTTTTTTAAATATCTAGATATTCATTCAAATTTTCCATTTCAAATCTCACCTTTTATTTACAGTCTGCATATCAAAGCTTAGGTCGAACTCAGGTTGTAAGGCAAGTATGATATATTGATAAAAACAAAGATAGTGGAAAGAACGTTTTTACTTTATGATTCAAATCATAAGACCGTTTATAAGCTTTTTTTATACTTTTTTAAGTGTTTTATTGCCCAATCATAATGACTGGAAGTTGCCGAAATAAAATAAGAACCCATATTTGTTGAGCCAGTCCATTTGTATTTTTTCTTTTCAAAAAGCTCATTGTTTGAATGTTCATTTACAATATTTAAAACCTGTTTATGTGACTTATTGATAAGTTGAACAGCTGTTTCAAAATTTGTTTCTTGATACATTTCCCAAACTTTTTTATTCCATGCAGGTAAGGTTTTCCAAGTATATCCTTTTGCTGGTTTGTGTGGTGTTTCCCCTTTCATTCCAATGGTATGCCAATCCATTACCATAGTATGCCAATGGTGTAGATGTGTTAAAATATCTCGAATGTTTTTATCTCTATTATTGTCAAATATATATTCGGCAAGTTGTTTTTGTCTTGGAAAAGAATTTACAATTTCAAAAAGTTTTTTAAAATTATTGGTTGCTAATGATAAAAGTTCTTCTTTACTTTTTGGTCTAGGCATAATACTGGTCTATTGATAATTTTTATTTATGAGATTACATTCCTAATATATTTTTTCCTTCTTCTGAAATCATATCAGTATTCCAACGTGGTTCAAAAGTAATTTCTACGTTTATTGTAAAATTTGGATATTCATTTTTAATACTTCCTTCTATATTTTGCACAATAGCATCACTTAGCGGACAAGATGGTGTTGAGAGTGTCATTAAAACATTCACTATATTTTCACCATCGTATTTAATGTCGTAAACCAAGCCTAAATTGATAATATCAATTTCAATTTCAGGATCCATAACAGTAGTTAAAATAGTATAAACATCGTCTTCTATTTTTTTTATTTCGCTAATGTCCATTACTTTAAAGGTTTTAATGTGGTTTTGTGAAATGTTATTTTTAAGATATTCCACAAGTTTAATACGGCTACTATTATCAATGCAATACTCCCAGCTTGTAGTATAATTTCATTTTTTATTATAATGCCAAAAATCATAAAACTTATTGCTAAAAGATATGTGTAAAATTGATAATTAGCTAATTTTTCTGAATACAATTCTCTTGGAAAGGGTGTTTTTTGCTTTCCTACATAAGGCTGATATTTATGTAACCACACAATAAATGGTAGTGTCTTATAGGTTTGTCCGAAAATAAGCATACTTATTACTCCAAATAAAATGCTAAAACCATAGATAGTACTCATTCGTAAAACAAAAGAGGTAGTTTCTTCTTTTACAATTAAAAATATTGCCAATAATAGAGGAAGAGTTAATAGTAAAATAGATACTACTGTGTATTTTAAACCAATATCTAATTTCTTTTTTAAGCGTTTGCTGTAGGCTTGGTAAACGTAAGACATAAAAAAATATATTCCTACCGAAAATAGAAACCAATATGCTAAAATTAAATATTTTGTGTGAATAAAAAGCCAATCTATACTTATAAGAATCAATGCTATATTAAT
>DOIV01000313.1 GCA_003511845.1 Flavobacteriaceae bacterium
GGTACCAACCTGAGTTTGTTCCACCTAAAGATGCAGGTTATATCACCTTAACTACGCATAATAATAGAGCACATACAATTAATGAATTAGAATTAAACAAACTAAAAAACAAAAATTATTTCTATAAAGCTAAGATAGAAGGAAAATTTAATGAATATGCTTATCCAACACATGAAACCTTAGCGTTAAAGGAAGGAGCTCAGGTCATGTTTATTAAAAATGATAGTTCATTAGAAAAAAGATATTACAATGGTAAAATTGGTAAGGTTACCTATTTGGATAGAGATACCATTACAATTCAATGTCCAGGTGATGATGAGGAAATTGAAGTAACTCCAGAAGTTTGGGAGAACATATCCTACACAATTGATGAAAAAACCAAAGAGATAAAGGATACTATTTCAGGGTCTTTTTCTCAAATTCCGTTACGCTTGGCATGGGCAATAACCATCCATAAAAGCCAAGGGCTAACCTTCGAAAAAGCTATTATTGATGCTGAAGCTTCGTTTGCTCATGGACAGACTTATGTAGCATTGAGTAGGTGTAAATCGTTGGAAGGGATTGTATTAAAAACACAAATTAAAGATCATAGCATTATTAGTGATACCAAGGTAGATTCGTTTACTAAAAAGATTGAGAAACATCAGCCAGATGACACTATTTTAACAACATCACAAAAGAAATATCAGTTAAATTTAATTCAAGATTTGTTTAATTATTATGAATTTATCTATCCATTAAAGCGAGTTATTGACATTTATTATACTAACAAAGCAAGTATAGAAGGGACTATTATTGATGTTGCAACACAGATTAAAGATGAAGGTGTAATGCCGTTGTTAAAAGTTAGTACTGCTTTTAAAAACCAACTAGAAGAGCTTAGTGCTAAAACTAAGGAACTAGAAGACGATAAAAAAATAACTGAAAGAATCCATAAAGCGATTGCCTATTTTTTAGACTTTACCATAGAAAAAATAAAAAAGCCTTTTGAAACACTCAATTTTTCTACGGACAATAAACAGGTAAAAAAAGATTTAAACAGACAATTAGATCAGATAGAAAATTTATTAGAGACGAAGTTGTATTGTCTAAAAGGATTAACAGAAAAATTTTCAACAACGAATTATTTAGGTTTACGTGCAAAGGCGGTGTTACAAAAATTAGAAAAACCATCTCGAAGTCTTAGCAAAAAACGTGAGGCAATCACATCAACAAATCATCCTGTATTGTTTGAAGAATTAAGAGAATTGCGTCATACCATTGCACATTCAGAGAATCTGAGTCATTTTCAAATATTCACTCAAAAATCATTATATGAAATGTGCGAATACCTACCAGTCACAGCTAAGCAATTGCGGTCAATTAATGGTATGGGTAAAGTTAGAGTTAAAAAATATGGAGAAGAAATTTTAGAAATAATAAGTACGTATGTTAGAGGTAAGGGATTAGAATCTACAGCAATTAAATATGAAAAAAGTGAAGATTTCAACGAAATTAAAACTACTACTAAGAAAAGAATAGACACCAAACAAGCTTCATTAGAACTTTTTCAAAATGGAAAGACTATTGAAGAAATTGCTAAGAAAAGAGGTTTTGTAAAATCTACTATTGAAGGGCATTTAGCACATTTTATCCCAACAGGAGAAATAAAAATAACCGATTTGATGTCAGAAAAGAAATTTAAGGAGCTTAAAAAAATCGTGAAAGATATAAAATACGAAAGCTTTTCTGAATTAAAAGAAAAAATAGATGACAAATTTACGTATAGTGAATTAAGGCTTGTAAGTATGGAGTTTAATCAAGAATAAAAGAATAGTGAGGGCTTCACTATATAATTTCTTTAAAGTTATGATGTAGAAATAAGTGAAACTCACACCAAAATTAATTAAATTTGCATATGCTTCAAAAAATCTTTCCATTTCTTACTTGGTTACCATTGGCAAAAAAATCTTGGAAGGATGACTTGATTGCTGGTATTACAGGAACCATTATTGTAATTCCACAAGCAGTTGCATTTGCAATGATTGCTGGCATGCCTCCAATTTATGGGTTTTATACTGCCATGCTTACACCTATAATTGCAGCAATATTTGGATCATCTTATCATTTAGTGTCTGGACCAACAACTACAAGTTCCATTGTTTTATATTCAATTATTAGCCAATATGTACATCCTGAAACAGATATTGATGCCTTTGTCTCTTTGGCAATATTACTATCCTTTATGGCAGGTGTATTTAAATTAGTAATGGGTATTGCTAAAATGGGAAAGTTGGTAAACTTTGTTTCTAATTCTGTTATTATTGGTTTTTCTGCAGGAGCTGGAGTTCTAATTGCTTTCAAACAGTTAAAACATATTTTTGCAATTAAAGTTCCACAAGGAAGCACTTTTTATCAGATTATCGAATACATAAGTACACATATTTCTGAAACCAATTGGTATGCGTTTGGTGTTGCTATGATAACCTTAGGTATTGCATTGGCGGTTCGAAAAATTAAAAAAATATCAAGATTATATATGCTTATTGCTATGGTTTTAGGTAGTTTTATTTCAGTTTGGTTGAGTAGATATGGAACCGGAATAGAAACTGTTGGGTCAATACCCTCAAATTTACCACCATTTAACATGCCAGATTTTGATTATGGAAATATGAGAATGTTGACCACTGGAGCTTTAATTTTAGCCACCTTAGGTTTGGTGGAAGCTGCTGCAATTTCTCGTTCTATAGCTTTAAATACGCATCAAAGATTAAATACAAATCAAGAATTTATTTCTCAAGGAATTTCGAATACAATATCGAGTTTTTTCTCTTGTTATACGAGTTCGGGTTCTTTTACACGTTCAAGTATTAATTATCAATCAGGAGCTAAAACACCTATGTCTGCCATTATTTCAGCAGTTGGGTTGATGTTAGTGGTATTGCTTTTTGCAAAATACGCAGCCTATTTACCAAAGCCTGCTATGGGAGGTATCATTTTATTGGTTGGCTATAATTTAATAGATTTTAAACATATCAAACAAATTATTAAGAGTAGTAAACGAGAACTAACCGTTTTTGGAGCTACTTTTTTAGGAACACTTTTTTTAGATTTAGAACAGGCTCTAATTATAGGAATTCTTTTATCTCTGTTCTTTTATCTTGAGCGAACATCAAAACCAAACATTGCTGAGCTAGGCTTAAATAAAGAAAAGCGATTTGTGAATTTAATAAGAGATAACGATGCTAAAGAGTGCTCAAATTTAAAAATTTTTAGAATTGATGCTTCTTTATATTTTGGTTCTATCGAAAAAATATCAGATTATTTCTCAAATTTATATGAAGAGAATAAAACACAACATCTTTTAATTGTTGCAAATGGTATTAATTTTATTGATTTAGGTGCAGCCGAATGGTTTGCAAATGAAGTCTTAAAGTGGCAGAAAAATAGAGGAGGCATATATGTTGCTGGCCTGAAAACTACAAGTCAAGACATCCTTAAAAAAGGAGGTTTTATAGATGAAATGGGAGGCGATATTTTCTTCTCTGATAAAAATAATGCTATAAAAACTATACATAAAAAATTTAAAACCCCTTGTAAAACTAAGGTTTTTGATGAGTGTATAACAAATTAAACTTTACTGTGCCTTATGTTACAAAGGTTACAGTGGCGAATAGTTACCTTTGCACAACTAAAATAATCAAGAAATGACATTAAAAAAGATATTCCCTATTCTTGAATGGTTTTCTACCTATAAAAAGGATTGGTTAAAAGGTGATTTAGGTGCAGGGTTGACCGTTGGAGTTATGTTAATCCCGCAAGGGATGGCCTATGCATCTATTGCAGGTATGCCTCCAGTATATGGTTTGTATGCCTCCATTGTACCCATAATCATTTATGCAATTCTTGGTACTTCAAGACAATTGGCTGTTGGCCCTGTAGCCATGGTTTCTTTACTAACCGCTACAGCAATTGGCTCCTTTGGAGATTTATCAGTTGAACAATATGTAATGTATGCTATTTTATTGGCGTTTTTAGTGGGTGCCATTCAATTTGTGTTAGGGTTATTTCGATTAGGGTTTTTAGTAAACTTTTTATCACATCCTGTTGTTAGTGGTTTTACCTCTGCTGCGGCATTGATTATAGGATTAAGCCAGCTTAAAAGCTTATTAGGTATTAACATTCCTAGATCACATCATATCAATGAAATTTTAATGAATGCTTTTCATCAGTTTGATGAGATTAACTGGATTTCTTTTGCAATCGGTGTTGTAGGCATCGGTGTTATATTACTCGTTAAAAAATTAAACAAATCTTTACCAAGTCAACTTTTTGCCGTTATCTTCGGAATACTTGCTGTTACTTTATTAGGATTGAATAGTGGAGAAAATACCGTGAAAATTGTAGGTGATATTCCTAGTTCATTACCTGGTTTTATGATTCCGAATTTAGATTTAAATTTGATGAATAGTTTATTACCCATGGCAATTACGATTTCTTTGGTAAGTTTTATGGAAAGTATTGCAGTTGCAAAAGCCATACAATCAAAACATAGAGATTATAAAGTGTTACCAAATCAAGAATTAATTGGTTTAGGTTTGGCAAATGTAGTTGGGTCATTTTTTCAATCTTTCCCTACAACTGGTGGTTTTTCAAGAACAGCAGTAAACGATCAGGCTGGAGCAAAGACAGGCTTGTCAGCAATTATTAGTGCTGCATTAATCATCATTACCTTATTGTTTTTAACGCCTCTTTTTTACAATTTACCCAAAGCAATCTTAGCATCTGTAATTATGGTTGCTGTTTTCGGATTGATAGATTATAAAGAAGCTATCCATTTATGGAAAAGCGATAGAACTGATTTTTTCTTATTAGTGATTACATTCTTAGCAACATTAACTATCGGCATTGAAAAAGGAATCGGACTAGGTGTAATTTTATCATTAGCCATTGTCATTTTAAAAACTACTAGACCTCATGTTGCGGTTTTAGCAAACATACATGGAACACATTTTTATAGAAATATTTCACGTTTTGAAGACGATTTAATCATTAAAGATGATGTACTAATTATTCGTTTTGATGCTCAATTATATTTTGCAAATACTACATTTTTTAAAGATAAATTGGAAGAATTGGTTACCAAAAAAGGAGAGAAACTAAAACTAATTATCATTGATGGTAAGAGTATGAATAGTTTGGATAGCTCAGGTGTTCACGCACTACTTGATGTTATTAACACTTATCAAGCAAAAGGCTTGAAAATTGCTTTTTCAGGTATGAAAGGTCCAGTTAGAGATGCTATGCGTAAAGGTGGTGTTATTGATAAAATTAGTTTTGACCATTGCTTTATGAGTCTTCAAGAGGCAGTTGATTGTTATGAAGACATGTGTAATGACACACCTAAAGAAAAGAAATTTAATAAGTTTATTGAGCAATCAAATTAGTAACCATAAAACCTAATAAAAAGTTAAATTACTTAATTAAGAGCTTAAACACTGCTCTTAAAGTAACACAAGTTACAAAGCCAAAATGTAATTTTGATTACATTTGTGGTAGTATTAATCTTAAAAATTTGAATTATGCATTTTGAACTAATTTATGACAAAAGTCTTGCTCATGCAAGCTATTTTGTTGGCTGCCAGAAAGAAGGCATTGCTGCAATTATTGATCCAAAAAGAGATGTAGATGTGT
>DOIV01000225.1 GCA_003511845.1 Flavobacteriaceae bacterium
GAGAATTATTAGCTCAAGGGACTGGTAATATTATTTCGGGAATGATTGGTGGTTTGCCAATTACCCAAGTAATTGTAAGAAGTTCTGCAAATATACAATCGGGCGGACGTACTAAAATGTCGGCAATTATTCACGGATTTTTACTGCTAATTTCTGTAATCCTAATTCCAACATTACTTAATATGATTCCATTGTCAGTTTTAGCCGCTATACTATTGATAGTTGGTTGGAAATTAGCAAAACCAGAGTTGTTTAAATCAATGTATAATTCAGGTTGGAAACAGTTTGTACCATTTGTAATTACCGTCATAGGAATTGTCTTTATAGATTTATTATATGGTATAGGAATAGGTTTAATGGTTGGTGTCGTAATCACATTAAGAAACAGTTACAAAAATTCTCACTTTTTACATATTGAAGGAGCAGATATTGATGATGGCAAAATAAAAATGACGTTAGCAGAAGATGTTACTTTTTTTAATAAAGGTGCTATTTTAAAAGAATTAGATGGTTTGCCATTAAATTCTTATCTAGAGTTAGATGTTAGAAAAACAAGATTTTTAGATAATGATGTTATTGAAATTCTTGATGATTTTACTTTCAAGGCTAAAGAGCGAAATATTACTATTAAATTAATTTCAGAAAGAGGAACTGTTGAAAACCCAGATAGTTTTATCGAGTTTTTTAAACTAAGACCAAAAACTGTTTAAATCTAAGAATATGAAAAATAATAAATATAAAATTTTAGTACTCTCAAAGTTAAATGAAACTACAAACGATACACTAAAAAGTAGCTTGAGCTTAGCTAAAATTGTAGATGCTGACATCAACTTTCTTTATGTTAAAAAACCTACTGAAGTTGTAAAAAGTGATAACCAATTATCAGCTGTGAGAGCTATAAATGAAGATTATCTATCTACGAATAAAAAAATTAGTGACTTAATAAAACCTATTTCAGAAAACTACAATGTAAATATAAATCAGACATATATCATTGGCAATCTAAAAAATGAAATTGGAAAATATATTGATGATAATAAACCTGATATCATTATTTTAGGAAAAAGGAAGTCTAAGGGAGTAAGCTTTATTGGTGATAATATCACCCAATTTATCCTTAAAAAACACAAAGGACCAATTGTAATTGTTCATAATAACAATGTTTTAGAGCCAAATAAAGAATTGCATATAGGTTTGTTTAATAGTACGAGGGTTAATAGTAGCATCACAGACAAAATTATAAACTCTACTCAAAAACCTTTAAAGTCTTTTACAATTGAAGAAGAACCACATTCTTTAAAAGAAGAACTTAGTAAAAAGACAGTAGAATACGTTTTTGTAAAAGGAGATAATGTCTTAAAGAATATTTCAAATTATTTATCAAAAAGTAAAATAGATTTGCTTTTTGTAGATAGAAAAAAAACAAAATCAATAAATACAAACATCAAAGCTGTAATCAACACTCTTGATTGCTCACTTATTATAACAACATAAAAAACAATATAATGAAAGCACAAACAAAAGAAATGCAAGCTGTAATGACACCAAAATCTTCATTGCAATATCTAAAAAATGGAAATGTAAGGTTTCAAGAAAACTTTAGAGCGAATAGAAACCTCTTAGAACAAGTAAAAGATACAAGCAAAGGTCAATTTCCGTTTGCAACAATTTTAAGCTGTATTGATTCCAGAGTACCAATAGAACTTCTTTTTGATCAAGGAATAGGTGATGTATTTAACGTTAAAATTGCAGGTAATTTTGTTAATTCGGACATTCTTGGAAGTATGGAGTTTGCCTGTAAATTAGCAGGAACAAAATTAATTGTTGTTTTAGGTCATACTGCTTGTGGTGCAGTGAAAGGAGCTTGTGATGACGCTAAACTTGGAAATTTAACAGGAATGCTCTCCAAAATTAAACCAGCAGTTAATGCAGTTCTAGAACCTGTAGATGCAAGTCAAAGAAACTCTTCTAACATTGAATTTGTAAATAATGTAGCCAAAGAAAATGTACAGTTAACAATAGAGCGAATTCTAAAAGAAAGTGATGTGTTGGCAGAAATGAAAAACAATGACGAGATAAAAATTGTAGGAGCAATGTATGATATTAACACAGGAAAAGTACTCTTTTTATAATTGTTACTAAAATGAAATATAGAGTTTAATGGTACTATTAGCCCTTGTGTTAATAGTACCGATTTCGGTTAAAGCTCAAGACAGTAATTTAGGAAATTGGTTAATGTATATTGGAAATAAGAAAATTAATTCCAAATGGAATATACATAATGAAGTTCAATTCAGAAATTATAATGCAGTAGGTGATTTGGAGCAATTACTATTAAGAACAGGGTTAGGCTACAGCTTTAATGAAAATAAAAATAATATTTTATTGGGCTACGGTTATATTTTATCAGAAAACTATATTGATAATATTGTAGAAAAAGAGTCAATTAATGAACATAGAATTTATCAACAGCTTACGTCAAAACATAAGATAGGAATCGTAAAAGTAAATCACCGATACCGATTTGAACAAAGGTTTGTTGAGAATGACTTTAAAATGCGTTTTCGCTATTTTTTAAGTATCAATATCCCACTTTCTATAAAGGAAATGAACAATTTCTACCTTTCTGCATATAATGAAATATTTTTGAATTCAGAATCTGCAATATTTGACAGGAATAGGCTATATGGTGGAATAGGTTTTGTAGTGAATAAAAATTTACGCTTTGAATTGGGTTATATGAATCAGTTTTTTGAGACAAGCGGTCGTGACCAAATTAATATTTAAGTTTTCTAAATTTCTAATAAAGACCAGTAAGCCAGTGCATAACAAA
>DOIV01000116.1 GCA_003511845.1 Flavobacteriaceae bacterium
CACAAATAGCATAGTTGTCCATTTACTCTCACACCTCTATGATAATACACAATCTCATTGTTTTTAAATCGATTAAAGCTGATTTTAAGGTGCCTTGTCATCTAGCTTCAGGCAACCATGATGTTGGAAATATTCCAAATGATTCAACGCTAAATTATTATCGGAAAATTATTGGAAAAGACTATTTTGAATTTAAAAACAAAGGATATTCGTTTATTATAACAAACACTCAATTGTGGAAAATAGATGTAGAAAAGGAATCTCAAAAACATGATGATTGGTTTAAAGAAACATTAAAAAATCAAAAAAATAATCCTGTAATTGTTATCGGTCATTTTCCATTGTTTATTGAATTACCTAAAGAAGAAGATCACTATTTCAATTTACCCATAACTAAAAGGCAAGAGTTATTAAATTTATTTCTTAAAAATAATGTTAAAGCGTATTTATCAGGTCACACTCACAAAACTGTGATTAATAACTATAAAAATATTCAATTGGTTAGTGGAGAAACAACCAGTAAAAATTTTGATGATAGGCATTTAGGATTTAGACTTTGGAATATTACACCCGACACACTAAAGCACCGCTTTATTGCTTTAGACTCATTATCTGTGCCATAAGGAAAAAGAAAATCATCATAAGGTGATTTTTAATGTTAAAAAATATTATGAATCAATAGAACCTAATACTCTTTTCATAAATGTATTCAATGCTTCTTTTTTAGGCATACCTTCTTTTATCATTTTATCAACTTCTAAGGCTCCATATAAATTAGAGATCACTTCACCTAGCACATCTAACTCTTCATCTTTTAACGAAGAGGCTTCTGTTAAAAACTCTAAAGTTTCTAGTGTCTCTAAGATATAATCTTGGTCGTTTTCTTCAATAAAACTGGTTAAATGTTTAATTATTGGTAACTTCATCTACTAAATCTTTTAAAATTTCAAACTTATTGGTTTGTGTCTGATTTACAAAAACACCGTCTTTAAAAGCAGCAAAAGTTGGTAAATTGTCAACAGTTGCCAGCTTACGAGTATTCGGAAATTTCTCAGCGTCAGCATACACGAAAATTACATCTTCGTTCTCTCTTGCTAATTTCTTAAACTTTGGTTTCATAATTCTACAATTGCCACACCAAGTAGCCGCATACTGTACCACTACTGTTTTATTATCAGCAACTATCTGCTCTAAATTATCTTGATCTAATTCTATCATTGTGATATTTTTTAAGTTGTAAATAATTCTGAAGATTCCCTTTTTTTCGGGAATGACAGTTTTAAAGGAAACCTCGACACAGCGTGTCGAGGAATCTCTATTTAATTAGTGAGAAGCTAAATATTCAGCTGTTCCTTTGGCATTTGCTTGCATTGCATCTTCACCTTCTTCCCAGTTTGCAGGACAAACCTCACCTTTTTCTTGTACATGTGTATAAGCATCAATCAAACGTAAGTATTCATTTACATTTCTACCTACTGGCATATGATTGATTCCTTCATGGAAAACCAAACCATCTTCATCAATTAAATAAGTAGCTCTATAAGTTACATTATCACCTTCTACTTGTACTGTACCTGTCTCTTCATCGTACGTTTCATTGGTGATATCTAAAATACCCAAGATGCTTGATAAATTACGGTTACTGTCTGCTAAAATAGAATATGCAACTCCCTCAATACCTCCATTATCTTTTGCTGTACTTAACCATGCAAAATGTACTTCTGGCGTATCACAAGACGCTCCTATTACTATAGTATTTCTTTTTTCAAACTCACCTATTGCTGCTTGAAAAGCATGTAATTCTGTTGGACAAACAAATGTAAAGTCTTTTGGATACCAAAATAACACTACTTTCTTTTTGTTCTTTACCGCCTCTTCTAACACATTTACTTTAAATGTATCTCCCATTTCATTCATTGCATCTACGCTTAAATCTGGAAATTGTTTACCTACTGCTGTTGCCATATTTTATAGTATTTATAATTAATATTTATTTTTATTACTACAAATATAGTATAGATAAACCATCTTTAAGAAAAATGCTTATCCATTTTTCTTATATTATTATAAAGTTTATTGATACTAAATTAGTGTTGATAAAATTTCCTTATTCAACTCTAAATGTTTTATAATAAAAAACAACTATAATTTCTCTTTTATTTTATATTCATTAAAACATAGTAATCACCACTACCAACAATTGTTAATAACCTTTGTTAATAGTCTGTTGAAAAAGTTCTTCATCAATTTAACGCTAAACTACTAATAATCGTAGTTTTATCATATTGAATCTAAATTCAAAATTAACATTACTCCCTTTTTGTTTTATTTTGAAATTTACTATGAGTTTTTAGATTCAAAAATGATAACGATTTTTATCGTTACATTTATTGTTCTTTAATCTATCTATGACAGTGTTAAGCACACAATCCTTTAAATGATAAATTAATTATAAAGAACAAAGATAAAAGCACCTTATTTTTAAGGTGCTTTTTGTTTATTAATATAACATACAATTCCCGCATTTATTAGTAACTTTGTAACACAAAACAGAGTCATTTATTTATTAAAAATAACATAAGACAAAACATGTCAAAATCAGCATCCATAATTTACACCATAACTGATGAAGCTCCTGCTTTAGCGACTTCCTCATTTCTTCCAATAGTCAAAGCTTTTACAAAATCAGCTGGAATACAAATTGAAACGAAAAACATTTCGTTAGCCGCAAGAATCTTGGCTACTTTTCCAGATTTTTTAAATGAAGATCAAAAAGTACCAAATGCATTAGCTGAACTAGGTGAATTGGTTAAAAAACCTGAGGCTAATATTATCAAATTACCAAACATTAGTGCTTCTGTACCTCAATTAAAAGCTGCGATTAAAGAACTACAAGCCAAAGGCTATGGCATACCTAGTTATCCTGACGAACCAAATAATGATGACGATAAAAACATAAAATCTCGTTATGATAAAATTAAAGGTAGTGCTGTAAATCCTGTTTTACGTGAAGGAAATTCTGACAGACGTGCACCCAAGGCAGTAAAAAATTATGCTAAGAAAAACCCTCATTCTATGGGGGCGTGGTCAGCCAATTCTAAAACTCACGTAGCTACAATGACACATGGTGACTTTTTTCACAATGAAAAATCATTAACGCTAACTGAAGCTACAACTGTTAAAATTCTACATACTGATAGCAATGGTAATACTTCAATTCTTAAAGATAATCTAACTTTATTAAAAGGTGAAATTATTGATAGTACTATACTCAGTAAAAAAGCATTACTTCTCTTTTTAGAAGAGCAATTTACAGATGCTAAAAACAAAAATCTATTACTTTCATTACATATGAAAGCCACTATGATGAAAGTATCTGACCCTATAATATTCGGACATGCGGTTCGTATATTCTTTGCTAATGTTTTCGAAAAACATGCTGCTCTTTTTGATGAAATTGGAGTGAATGTCAATAACGGGTTTGGAAATTTACTTTCTAAACTACAAGAACTTCCTGAGGCTAAGCGTAAAGAAATTGAAGCTGATATTCAAACTGTTTTTCAAAATCGTCCAGCTTTAGCTATGGTAAACTCTGACAAAGGCATTACAAACCTACACGTACCTAGTGATGTGATTATTGATGCTTCTATGCCAGCAATGATTCGTACTTCTGGGAAAATGTGGAATGCAGACGGCAAACTTCAAGACACCAAAGCAATAATTCCTGATAGTTCTTATGCAGGTATTTATCAAACTACTATTGATTTTTGTAAAAAACACGGTGCTTTTGATCCAACCACAATGGGAACCGTACCAAATGTAGGTTTAATGGCTCAAAAAGCTGAAGAATATGGGTCTCATGATAAAACTTTCGAGATAGAAAATGATGGGAAAGTTCAAGTTGTAGATAATGCAGGAAATGTATTATTAGAACATACTGTTGAAAAAGGTGATATTTGGAGAATGTGTCAAGTAAAGGATGCTCCTATTCAAAATTGGATTAAACTTGCTGTTGACAGAGCTAAAGTAACACAAATACCAACCGTTTTTTGGCTAGATAAAAACAGAGCACATGATGCTGAAATTATTAAAAAAGTAAATCAATATTTACCTGAGTATGATACTTCTGGTTTAGATATTATAATTTTATCGCCAAGTGAAGCAACACAATTTACCTTAGAAAGAGTAAAAGATGGTAAAGACACCATTTCAGTCTCTGGAAACGTATTGCGTGATTATTTAACCGACCTTTTCCCTATTCTAGAAGTAGGTACAAGTGCAAAAATGCTATCTATTGTACCCCTAATGAATGGCGGTGGTTTATTTGAAACTGGTGCTGGAGGTTCTGCACCAAAACACGTACAACAATTTTTAAAAGAAAACCATTTAAGATGGGACTCTTTAGGAGAGTTTTTAGCATTAGCGGTATCTCTTGAACATTATGGCTCTACCAACAACAATGCAAAAGCATTAATTTTAGCTGAAACTTTAGACGATGCAACTGAAAAACTATTAGAAACTAGCAAGTCGCCTTCTCGTAAAGTAAATGAGCTTGACAATCGTGGAAGTCAGTTTTATTTGACCTTATATTGGGCAGAGGCATTGGCAAATCAAAATACCAATACTGAACTTCAAAATCATTTTAGCAAGGTTGCTGAAGCTTTAAAAGCTAACGAAAACACTATTGTAGACAATTTAAATAGCATACAAGGAAAATCAATTGATACTGACGGGTATTATATGCCTAACATGTCAATAATATCAAAAGAGATGCGACCTGACAAAATATTTAATCAGATTTTAAGTCAACTTTAAAACATCATAAAACCTCTTTTTAGGGGCTTTTTTTAAACCTCAATGAGGGATTAAAAATAAAATATATTTTCAAATCATGAATTTTACTAAAACTACAGAACAAGACTCCAATTACAATCATCTCGAAAAGATGAGTATACATGAATTGTTAGTCAATATCAATACAGAAGATAAAACAGTACCACTCGCTGTAGAAAAATCTTTACCTCAAATAGAACATTTAGTAGAAAAAATTGTTCCAAAATTAAAAAATGGAGGCCGGTTGTTTTATATAGGTGCTGGTACAAGCGGAAGATTAGGAGTACTTGATGCTTCTGAATGCCCTCCAACTTTTGGTGTTTCTTACGACTTGGTTATTGGCTTGATTGCTGGTGGTGATATTGCCATTAGAAAAGCCGTTGAATTTGCAGAAGATTCTACCGAACAAGGCTGGAAAGATTTACAAGCATATAAAATTTCTGATAAAGATGTAGTTATTGGTATCGCTGCTTCAGGAACGACTCCTTATGTCATTGCTGCACTCGAAAAATGTAACGAAAACAACATCATTACGGGTTGTATCACTTGTAATGATAAAAGTCCTTTAGCTTTAACTGCAAAATTTCCAATTGTAGTTATTGTTGGTCCGGAGTTTGTGACTGGTAGCTCTCGTATGAAAGCTGGTACTGCTCAAAAATTAGTATTGAATATGATTAGCACCACAACCATGATTCAATTAGGAAAAATTAAAGGAAATAAAATGGTAGACATGCAACTCTCTAACGATAAGCTAGTTGACAGAGGTGTGAAGATGGTGATGAGCGAATTAGATATTGATGAAAGTTTAGCTAAAGAATTACTACTAAAATATGGTAATGTTAGAAATACTATAAATAATTATCCTCTTGAAAGAAAATAAACCCTCATTATTTAGTGCATTTAAACGCTTGGCAATTGCTTTACCTTTATTATTTATTGCTCCTATAGTGATAACTATCGGATTTAAAGCATTGAAAAAGGATGGTAACTTTATCTTATTAATTATCGGATTATTTTTAGGAGTAATTGCTATTACGATTACGGCTTTCGGATTGATAAAAGTATCAAGAGCCTTATTTGACAAGGATAAATAAAATGCTTAAAATTAAATCTTTCCTTACCAAATTACTACAATGGGAACATTGGCCAACCTATATGTTCTATGTCCCATTAGCACCTTTTTACATCTATCAGACAATCAAAGCAAGGCATTTAGTCTCCTATTTAATTGCAAATCCTGCAATTAAATATTCAGG
>DOIV01000290.1:0-5504 GCA_003511845.1 Flavobacteriaceae bacterium
TTTATTTATTTTATAATTTCTACTAAACTAAGTTCTTAAAATGTCAGTTGTATCATTCCTGTAAAAACTCTAAATTGTGGATAAGCTCTTCTGTCTATGGCATCGTTTGTAGGGTTAGGAACATTTCTTTGTGCTCTAGCACCTCTAGCACCTCTAGAATATGCAACCTCAGGGTCAAAACCAGAATAATTAGTAATTGTATATAAATTTCTACCTATTATTGATAACTTTAATCCTTTAACGTGTTTGCCGAGTTTACCTAAACTTTTTTCATTTAAAGTATAACCTAATGATACTTCTCTTAACTTAGTATATGTACCATCTTCTACAAAATGACTAGTATTAGAATAACCTCTATCTAAATTACTAGCATTGTTAGAGTACAATATACTTTTACCTTGTCTTGCAAATAGTTCTTGATCTCCATGACGTTCAGCTCTATATAAACCTTGTTTGGCACTATTATACACTTCTCCACCATGTTTGTGGTCTATAACAAAATATAAATTAAAATTTTTCCAAGATACATTACTTGAAATTCCTAAATTCCAATCTGGGTTAGTATCACCTAAAACCACTTTCTTATCTTGTCCAAGCTCATCAGCAAGAAATATTGTCTGTTCTTTGTCTGTCCCTTTAGTTCCTTTTACAATCACATAACCATGTTCATTAACTTCAAAGTCACTTGGCTTTAATGTTCCTCTTACATCTCCATTAGCACTTCCTAAATAATTCAATACAAAACCATTACTATCAAGGGTTAGTTGATTGATATCTGTTAAAGTTTTATACCCATACATAACAGCGTAAGGCAGTCCTTCTTGCACTCTAAATAAACTTCTACTTCTATTGAATGGAGGAACACCCCCTAAGTCTTCAATTTCTTGGGTAACCTTATCCCAACTGACATTTAAATTCCAATTGAAATCTTTTTTCCGAATGATATCTGCACCTACCTGTATTTCAAAAGAGCTTGAACCTATACCACCAATATTTTGCCATTGTTGCGTAAAACCTCCTGCTACCGTAGGTAAAGGAACTTTTATAAAATCATTTGTTACTGTAGTTTCCGCATAGTTTATTTCTAGGTCTATATTATTAAAGAACCTCGCATTAAAGCCAAGTTCCCATTCAGAAACTCTTGCTGGTAATAAAAATCTATTTCCTAAAAGACTTTTTTGTAATCTTCCGTATCGGTCAATATTATAGGTTTCATATTGTGCGTTATAAGTAGGTCTTTGACCTGAAACCCCCCAAGAAAAACGCAGTTTTAAATTCTCAACATTTTTAATTTCAACATCTTCAGTAACTATATAAGCTAGAGATGCTCTACCAAAAGTTTGCCAACGACTATTTTCTCCAAATAAAGAAGAACCATCTCTTCTTATCAACCCGTTAATAATAATCTTGTCTTTATAAATTACATTGGCATCAAAAAAGAAATTACTTGTTTTTTCCTCTTCTTGACGTGATTCTGTTTGTCTTGTGTCAGGGTCGGTTATGTTTAAGGTTCTAATACCAACAACTTTAAGTTGAGAACCTCTAGCGTAAAATTTATGCATTCTTCTGTCTTCTCTTAAAAATTTAGCTGTTAATCTAGTATCAAAATTCCCTATTTTTTTATTAAAACTCAGATGCATCTGAGCTATAGCCGTCTGAGATAAAGACTTAGTAATTGAATACCTACCATCATCATCTTCTTCTGGATCAGGATCTTCATACTCTTTAGGTCGAAAGGAATAATTTTCACTTCTAGAGTCATCCATAGAATAGGACAATCCCGCGTGTAAATTATCATTAAAATCATAGGTAATAGATGGGCTAAACATTAACCGTTGCCTATCAAAATAGCTTTCTAAAATACCCACCTCATACAAAGGATTGTCTCTATACCTTTGAAGGTATTGTGAACCTGCGGGTGTTGGTACAAAACCTTTTTCATCTTTTTCTGAGATGTCTATCCAAGGCTCAAAATACAGTGTACTACTTCTGGTACTACCAGGAGCGTTATGTCCCTCTGTATCTGCATAAGAAAATGAAGTTTTCACAGCTAATTTTTTACTTGCTTTATAATCGATATTTATACGTCCATTATTTCTGACATTTGGCTTTACACCTTCAATAGCCCCTCCTTGTCTAGAGTTTTGAAAAGATAAATGGTATTTAAAATGCTCATTACCTGAAGATAATGATGCATACATCGTATTGACTAATTGCGGAGTATATACTTTATCTTGATTGTCTAATAATCTCGGGAAAGGATTGTCTAAAAGATTATCATCATCAAGAACTCTATTACCATCATCATCTAAAAACCATCTTCCTTGCACATTTGCGTCATTTACATCCCAAGGATAAATATCAGGATCTCTTAGTTTCCATCTATGTGTTTTTGCCAAAGGGTATTCACTTACTATTTGAGAAAAACCTGTTTCATTTCTAACAGTTAATTTAGGCACACCATTTGTGTTTTTTCCTCTTTTGGTAATAATTTGAATTACACCATTACCACTTAAAGAGCCATATAAAGATGATGCGGCAGCACCTTTTATTACCTCAATAGACTCTACATCTTCCATATTGATATCTCTTAAGTTGGTGTCACTACCAGTTATAACTCCATCAATAATAATTAAAGGCTCTTGACTACCCATAATAGAATTAGAGCCTCTTAAACGTATTGAGGCAGGTGTATTTGGGTCTCCGTTAGCCTGTACAATTCTAACCCCAGCTACCTTGCCACGTAGAGCATTACCTAAATCAACAGCAGGCACTTCTTTTAGCTGTTCTTTATTCACCTTAGATAAGGCAAATGGCAATTTCTTAACAGAAGTACCTACAGCAACTCCTGTTACCACAACTTCATCTAAGGCTTCAGAATCTTCTTGTAATACAATTTTAAAGTCTCTTTTATCTCCAACAGGTATGTCTTGAGTTTTTAAACCCATCATTGATATTTCAAGAACATCTGTGTTCTTTACATTTTTAAGTTCAAATTTTCCGTCAAAATCAGTAGTCGTTCCTTTTATAGTGTTTTTAATTATAATGTTAACACCTGGTAAAGGGCTATTATTAGTATCAGTTACAGTACCAGATACTGATGATTGTGCATGTATTTTTGTAATACTTAGCAATAATAATACGCTAAATAATATACGTGTAATTTTAATATTCATTTTTTGTTTAAATTAGATGGTAGTGTTTTCTAACACTAGTTTTGGTTTATAAAATAAATTTCTTTAAAGCAATGTTAAAATAGGCTTTATTTAGTTTTAGACTGCACTTGGTGATTTCCAAGGTAGCCTAGAACTAACATTTATAAAACAATATAATTTTTTGCTTCACCTATAAAGTTGCCTTACTTTATATCAAAAAGGGTAACGGATTTTATATTAAAGGTGTCGTATTCCTTGCCTTGAAAAGTTCCTTTCTTTTTTTCTCTTAATTGAAAAACAGCTTGGTACTTTCCTTTTTTATAGGGAGTGAAGTTAAACTGACCTTTATCATCTGTTTTTCTAACAACTGCCCATCCGTCAGGACTAACAACTTTAATTTCTTTACCTACTGCAGGTTTAGAGTCAATATAAAAAGTTCCATATACTCTTTCATCAACTCTCCAAAAAGAAGTGTGGCTATCATAATTTCCAAAACCGTTTTTTGCAGGAAAAGGGACAATGTCATATCTCATCATTGGTGATAAATCTATCTTTCCTTCTTGTTTTTTACCTCGTTCTGATGCTTCAAAAATAGTTCTCAAATAAGTATTACTTTTTGATATACCTCTACCACGTTCAGACATATCTCTAACTGGTGCGTCTTCGCCAATAGCTACCACCTGATATATACCAGCTTTTTTTGGAGTAAAAACTGCACCGAAAGATTTTTCTGAAGGCTTTGGACTCAATGCTTCAGTTGTAGTACTGCCTTGGGCTTTGGTAAGAATTTTAAAACCTTTAAATCTGTCGCTGTCATAATATTTTAACCCTTCTTCTCTTATGTCATTATTTATTTCTCCAAAATAAATATGTACAGTTGTCTCTTTGCCAACTCTTCCTTTGTTTACAACTTCTAGCCATATACCATGTGCAATGGCAGAAGTAAATACTAATACTAATATTAAAGTAATTGTTTTTTTCATAATGTTTAAATTTGGTTGTTAATTAATTCTATTCCTAATATTAACCCATACATGTAAATGTTTTTAGAATGACTTAAAATTAAATTTTTACTGAATTATTTATATTTAGTCTAAATAAGAATACTGCAAATATACATAAGAAGGGTAAAAAAAAATGACGTAAAATGAAAAAAAAATGACGCTATTTTAAAGAGGGAAAAGTTTTGAGTTTGATTAGCAGTATGTTGAAAAAATAAAATTTAACATTAATAAAATAAAAATAACAACCAAATAGTTTATTTTATTTACATCTTTGTTGAGGATTAATTAATCCTGATAAGTTAGAAGATAAACTAATGGACTCATTAACACAAATAGTATTAGGAGCAGCAGTAGGAGAGGCTGTTTTAGGAAGAAAGATAGGTAATAAAGCTATCATTTGGGGAGCAATTTCAGGAACTATTCCTGATTTAGATGTGCTATCTAAATTTTTTACTGATACTGTTTCTGCTCTAGAGATTCATAGAGGGCTAACGCACTCTTTATTTTTTGTCATCCTTTTTTCACCACTAATGGCTTGGTTAATGGGGAGAATATACAAATTTAAAGAGGCATCTTTTAAAGAATGGACACTATTTTATTTTCTCACTTTAGTAACACATCCTTTATTAGATGCTCATACTACTTGGGGAACTAAGTTTTTCTGGCCCTTAGACATTAGGTTAGCGTATAAAAATATTTTTGTAGTAGATCCTATATACACAGTACCCCTTTTAGTTTGTGTAATTATAGTGCTTTTTTACAAGCGAACAAATTTTAAAAGAAGAAGAATAAACCAAATAGGATTGATTATTAGTACCTTGTATTTGGTGTTAACAATAGCTTTGAAACAAGTAAGTATAGCGGTGTTTAGTGATAATTTACAAGAACAGCAGATAGCTTATAAAGAGTTTACTGTTAGACCAACGCCTTTAAATAGTATTTTATGGGCTGCTAATGTAGAAACTGATGATACCTTTTTAATAGGTTATTATTCTCTTATGGATAATGATAAAAACATAATATTTACTTCTTACCCTAAAAATCATGAATTATTGGGCGATTTAGCGAATCATCCAAAAGTCAAAAGACTAATAGCTATTAGTGAATTCTGGTACACCATAACAAAAAAGGATAATAAATTGTATTTAAATGATTTGCGTTTTGGTCTTTTATCTATGAAACCAAATGAAGATAGGTTTGTTTTTAGTTATTTATTAGAACAAACTAGCAACAATCAATTGGTTATTACAGAAAGTAAGAAAAAACCAAAAGATGGACAAGTAATTTTAGAGTATTTATGGAAAAGAATAAAAGGAAAATCTTAGAGTTTTGAATATTTTATAAA
>DOIV01000290.1:5835-6695 GCA_003511845.1 Flavobacteriaceae bacterium
TAAAACTATTCCCAATCCAATAATCTTTGTTCACCCTCCAGACCTTTTAATACAGTTGCATCATACGTAATTTCTAAAACACCTTTGTAGTTTCCGTTGTCATCACGAACAGCAAAGTATTGTATATAGACAAATTTATCTCTAAAATTTATCCAAAAATTAGCTTCACTTTTTTCTCCACTTTTAAAAGCATCTACTATTCTTTCTACAATATGTACGCTCTTTGGCGGATGACAATATTTTACCTCTCTACCAATAATCCCTGAACTTCTTGGAAAAACTCTGTCGTCTCCTTTATTGTAATAACGTACTTCATCATTTTCATCAACATAAGTTACATCAAAAGGCACGTGTTTAAAAATAAGATTTATTTGTTCTGGTGTTATGGCTCCTACTTCTAGGTTAATTCCTCCTACTAAGGTGGTTTTTTTAGACTTTGTAAAAGGAATTGCCTTTGCTTTTGTAGAAATTTCTACATCTGTTTCTTCCTTATGACTTGGGTGTTTCCAATTAGGATTCCACATTGGTGGAGTATCTATCAAACAATAACCAACTTCTTCTTCGCCTTCACGTATTTTTATCCAATCTTCGGTGTCTAATAAATCTAAACTTGTTGGCCAAAGTATTTTTTCTTCTTTAAAAATCATATCTTCCACAGCATTGAGCATTAACTCTTGCGTATCAAAAAGTTCTTCGTAGTTTTTCTCGTCTAATAAAGAACGATAAAATTTTATTAAACTACGAATATCATCATGTAAAGCCCACATTATTTTAGAGGGTTTATCAAATCCTTTGGCTTCTAAAAAAGGAAATAACTGATTCTCTTTACGGACATAGTGAATATCTATTTGCCATAATTT
>DOIV01000194.1:0-1556 GCA_003511845.1 Flavobacteriaceae bacterium
CGTTGCGTTCTAACAGATTGTTCACGTTGTAACCCATCTCTTTTCACAGCAATTTGTTTTGCTTCTCGTTCATCATCAAATACTCTAAACTTATCACCAGCTTGCGGTGCTCCGTCCAATCCTAAAATAGATACAGGAGTTGAAGGTATTGCTTCCATTACTTTATTACCACGCTCATCATGCATGGCTTTTACTTTACCACTATGCTTGCCTGCGAGAATATAATCGCCAATTTTTAAGGTACCAGCCTCTACTATAATAGTAGAAACATAACCCTTACCTTTATCTAATAAGGCTTCTACAACTGTACCGATAGCATTTTTATCTGGATTTGCTTTCAGCTCTAATAATTCAGCTTCTAGCATTACTTTTTCTAATAATTCATCAACACCTAAACCTGTCTTTGCAGAAATATCATGAGATTGTATTTTACCACCCCAGTCTTCAACCAACAAATTCATTTGTGCTAATTCTTCTTTTACTTTTTCAGGATTAGCATCTGGTTTGTCAATTTTATTAATAGCAAAAACTATAGGAACTCCAGCTGCTTGAGCATGACTAATTGCTTCTTTAGTTTGTGGCATTATAGAATCATCAGCAGCAATTACAATAATTACTATATCTGTAACTTGAGCTCCACGAGCACGCATCGCTGTAAAAGCCTCATGACCAGGTGTATCTAAAAATGCTATTTTATGTCCGTCTGGTAAGGTTACTCCATAAGCACCAATATGCTGTGTAATCCCTCCTGATTCTCCTCCAATAACATTTGCTTTTCTAATATAATCAAGTAAAGATGTTTTACCATGATCTACGTGACCCATTACTGTAACAATAGGGGCTCTTGGTTTTAAATCTTCAGGGCTATCTTCTATTTCTTCAATAGCTTCTTCAACTTCAGCACTTACAAACTCAATTGAGAATCCAAATTCTTCAGCAACTATTGTTAATGTTTCAGCATCTAAACGCTGATTCATAGTCACCATCATACCTAAAGACATACAAGCTGAGATAATTTCTGTAACCGAAACATCCATCATGGTTGCCAATTCACTAGCAGTAACAAATTCAGTAACCTTTAAAATTTTACTTTCAGCATGTTCAATTTCTATATCTATATCTGTTTGCTGACGGTGTAAATCTCTTTTCTCTCTACGGTATCTTGCTCCTTTTCCTTTTTTAGATTTACCTTGAAGTTTTTCTAAGGTTTCTCTAATTTGTTTTTGAACATCTTCTGCAGAAGGCTCTGCTTTAACTACACTTTTTCTACCTCTGCCCTTACCCGCATTACCTCCTGGTTTAAACGTTCCTCTTTTTTGCCCTCCAAAAGGTGGTCTTCCTGATGAATTACTTATTCGTTTTCTTTTCTTTTTATTGGCATCACTAACTGTCTTTCTCTCTACAGGTTTTTTCTTTGGTTTTTCAAATTGTTTCAAATCAATTTTTTCACCAACTTGTTTTGGTCCAGTTAATTTTTGATATTTGGTAGTTATTTTTTTTGGTTCTGTTGACTCTTCTTTTTCAACTTCTTTTACTTCTTCTTTCTTAGAAACTAG
>DOIV01000194.1:1956-4306 GCA_003511845.1 Flavobacteriaceae bacterium
TCTGCTTTAGTAGGTTTTTTTGATTCTAGTTCAATTTTACCAACCTTTTTTATTCCTGCTAACTTTTCAGATTCAGCTTTAAAAACTTCTTTTTTGGCTTCCGCAGCTAAACGTTTTTCTTCCTGTTCTTTTTCATGAGCAATACGCAAAGCTTCTTTCTCTTTACGTTTTTCTTCTCCAACTTCTTTTGAAGCAACTTTCTTGCTCTTATCCGTTTGAAACTCATCTAAAAGCACATTATATACTTCACCAGATATTTTAGTTGTAGGTCTTGCATCTATTTCAAAGCCTTTACTTGAAAGATGTTCTACAGCTCTATCTAGAGAAATATTTAATTCTCTTAAAACTTTATTAAGTCTCAATGTTTTGGTCTCAGCCATACAGTTATTCTATTTTCTACTTTTATTGAAGACTACTCTTCAAATTCTTCTTTTAATATACGTTGAACGTCTAAAATGGTTTCCTCTTCTAAGTCAGTTCTTTTTACCAAATCAGCCACATCTAAGTCTAATACGCTTTTAGCAGTATCTAAACCAATATTTTTAAATTCAGCAATTACCCAAGCTTCTATTTCATCAGAAAATTCTGTCAATTCAACATCTTCATCTGCAAGACCTTCACGTTGTACATCTAATTCATAACCTGTCAATTGACTTGCTAAACGAATATTAACACCGCCTTTACCAATTGCTTTAGAAACTTGATCTGGCATTAAAAACACATCTACTCTAGGCTTTTCACCTTCATTTACTTCATGAATTTTTACAGAAGTAACTTTTGCAGGACTTAAAGCTCGAGCAATAAAAATTTGATCATTTTTAGTATAATTAATGACATCGATATTTTCATTTCCTAATTCACGTACAATACCGTGAATACGAGACCCTTTCATTCCAACACAAGCTCCGACAGGATCAATTCTATCATCATAAGAATCTACAGCTACCTTAGCTTTTTCGCCTGGTATTCTAGCCACGCGTTCAATAGTAATTAAACCATCAAAAACTTCAGGAATTTCTTGTTCAAACAATTTGACTAAAAATTCTGGAGATGTTCTAGACATTATTATTGCAGGTTTATTACCTCGTAATTCAACTGTTTTAATAATACCTCTTACAGATTCTCCTTTTCTAAAATAATCAGATCTGATTTGTTCACTTTTTGGCAATATGATTTCATTACCATCATCATCTAATAAGATGATTGCATTATGCCTGATATGATGCACCTCAGCACTATAAATCTCACCTTCTAACTCTTTGAAATACTTAAAGATATTCGTATTGTCATGTTCATGTATTTTTGAAATTAGATTTTGGCGTAAAGCTAAAATAGCTCTTCTACCTAAATCTGCTAATTTCACCTCTTCAGATACATCTTCACCTACTT
This sequence comes from Flavobacteriaceae bacterium, assembly GCA_003511845.1. Lineage (GTDB taxonomy): Bacteria > Bacteroidota > Bacteroidia > Flavobacteriales > Flavobacteriaceae > Aureibaculum. The sequence continues at coordinate 3,346 of DOIV01000194.1, forward strand.
CAAAATCAGGTTCAATTTTTATAGCTTCAGATAATGTGACTTCAGCGTTTTCATCTTCTACTTCACCATCATTCACTACAACTCTATTTCTCCATATTTCCAAATCTCCTTTATCTGGATTAATAATAATATCAAAGTTGTCATCAGAACCATATTTTCTTTTTAATGCAGCTCTAAATACATCTTCTAGTATTGCCATTAGCGTTACTCTATCAATACTTTTATCGTCTTTAAATTCAGAAAAAGATTCTATTAATGCAATGTTCTCCATTCTCTCTCAATTAAAATTTTAATTTCACTTTTGCTTGTTTTATATTTCCGTATGATAATACTACTGTTTTAACAACGGTTACTTTTCCTTTACCAATTGGTTTAGGCACTCTAGCTTTCCATTCTAAGGTAACTTCATCATCATCAGCTTTTACAAGCTCTCCCTCAAATTCTTCTACTTCAGTTTTTATAGTTAGTTTCTTACCTATATTTTTTTTGTATTGTCTTTTGTTTACTAGAGGCTCTGTTAAACCTGGAGAACTGACTTCTAAAGAAAAATCTGTAGTTTCTATATCTAAATTATGTTCAACATGTCTACTAATTCTCATACACTCTTTAACTGTCAATCCTTCATCCCCATCAACTACAACAATAATTGTATTGTCAGATGATATTTTCAAATCAATTAAAAATAATTTTGGATTTTCTTGAACAGCTTCCTCAACTAATTTCTCAACAACACTTCTCACTTTTTTTTGTATAAAAAAAGGAGACTTTTCGTCCCCTTCATTCCTTAAACACCTTTATTTACGATTGCAAATATATAAACTATATTTTAGAATGACAAGAATCATTGATTTTTATCGTTATAAATAGTATATTGTAAGATATTAAACCTAAAAACTCAAAATTATGAAAACTATACTAGTCCCAATCGAGTTTTCTGACGAAGCTAAACACGCTTGTAAAG
>DOIV01000038.1 GCA_003511845.1 Flavobacteriaceae bacterium
AACCCTTGCCCAACACAGAAAGACTTAGAAAAAGGCTTTGAAAATTTAAAGAAAGTGATTCTTAAAAAAGGTAAAAAACGCAGATATGATGGTGATGATTATCCAACTACATCTTATACTTTCAATGATATGGTCTTCTCGTATAGAAGTATTGCTCCTAACTCTAAATATCCACAGGAGATAATTCATGTTACTGGTTCTGGTTCCTATTGGATAATTAAAAGCGAAGGCACCTATGCCATTAATAATAAAGCGTTTCCTGCAAAAATTGCCAAGCAAAAACGCAAAGCAGCATTAGATCATTTTTGTAATCACCTTTTAAATTTTAAGGAATGAAAAAAACAATCTTAATACTACTAGCAACACTAAGCATGTCTTGTCAAGCACAGCAAAAAAACGACATGAATGCTTATAAAAAAGCAGTAGAATTAGCAGAAGCCTTATTAGTAAAAAAAGAAATAGTCTTAGAAGAATATAATCTTGTTAAACTTCAAAATCAATTTTTGTATGACAGTATGGATAAAGGTATAAAAGCATCTTCTGTTTGGGAAATTATTTACAAAATAAAAAATACTAATGGCGAAGATGAGTATAGGTTAAGAGGAGGTGAAATTTTTATAGAAGTAGACCTTAAAACACAAACTTCAAAAATAACAAATTGGGGTGAATAAAATAGTTAAATTATGAAAAATAAAACAAATATTGTATCTATGTGTATCTTGATATTTTCGTTATTTAATTCTCAGGCTCAAAGTAATTCTGATTTTGAAACCACCATAAAAAAAGAAGCTAAGAATTTAAAAGAAAATAAAGAACAGTTTCTAAAATATCTAAAAAAAGAAGATAGTTTATTCCTTAGATACACTAATCTTTTAAAAAACAGTCCTCAATTGCATGTACATCGCAAACCAGATCTAAGAACTTTAGAAGCACCTTTAGCCTATTATTATATTCGTTTTAAAAACTCTAAAAACAAAAAGCGTTATAATGACTATCTGACCGCAATATCAGTATCAGAAAACAGTCAAAACAAAATTGATTTTATTTTTTATATTAAAAAGAACCACAAGAGTTTAGTTCAATACTGGGATGAATTTATTGCAGAATTTGTAAATGCAACATGGGTAAATGAGTATATAGCTACAGAACCATTACTGATAGAAAAAGGAAAAAGAGAAGAGAAACTGAATAGCCATCGGTATTTAAAAACGTATCCAAATAGAATTCCAGATAGAATAATTAAGGTGTGGGCAGATAGCCTCAATAGGGCTAATAAAGATAAGTCGTATCGTTACTTAATAAAACTATATGCCAATGGAAATAACTTTTTTGATGATGCTGATTTTGAACTTTTATATACATTAAAACCAACGGAAACTATAAACGTACTATTAAATCATTTGTATTATGAGCCACAATCATATACAGTAACCGTAAGAGATGATGGTACCACTCATAAGACCTCTACATCTAGTGAACCCTCAAGACCTAATAACAAAACCATTCGTTTATTTACTGATTTTAACACAAAAAATATACAAGCCGCAAATAGATTAATAGAACTCAGAAAAGAAATTGACACCAACGAACAAAAATATATAAATACTGCTATCTATTTTATGAATCCTGAGCAAGGCAGAAAAGAAGTGGTATCATTTCTTAAAAAAGAAATTCAAGGCAAAATTGCAATTGAAGATCAATATTTTAATGCTAAAAGAGTACTTAAAAATTATGCGACATACTTGTGTAAATCTTCAGGAGATATTTCAATTTTAATTAACTATTTAAAATCAAACAAACGTTATATTTATGGAGAGATTACACGTACTGGAGTTTTAGAAGCTATTTATAACGAATCACCTAAACATTTTGAAAACGTACTCTTAGCTTTAAAAGATTATAAAAAAGAAACAGGGAGTGACTTAAAAATTTTAGAACTGGCAGAAAAAATAAATACTGATATAAAGAAAAATAAATGAAAACAAGATTATTCCCCATCGTAATTATTTTCCTAATACTAGGAGTCCTAATCTCTCAGATTAAGGTGATACCGTCTTGGGAAAACATACAAACGATGCTTGTTGTTGCTACTTTTATACTAGCCTTGGTTGTCGGGTTGTTATTTCTTTTTAAACTTTGGATAAAGGGAAATCAAAACAAAAAACAAGCGGTGTTTCGTACCATTATTACAATTGTTATTTTCCCAATAAGTTTTTTGTTTACAATGCCAGGTTTTGACAAACCCGAATTGGTAAATGAAATCACCATAACAAACCAAACCATATATGTATATCATGAGAGTTGTTTTCCGCCAGATAGTGTCTGCGAATGTGATACTTATGGTAGTCTTATTTATACGAAAAATCAATATTTACCCGTTATGCACTTGGCATTAAAAACCGATTTCTATGTTGGCGATGTTCAAATTATTAATAAAAAGTTGATTGCTAAAGCAGCTGCTATTTGTGTTAAAGATGTTGGGAAAACAAAAAAAACGAGCTTATAAATAAAAATGATAAAACGAGAAATAACAAATAGCCTTATATTAGTTACAGTATTGATAGGTTTCTTAATCCTTATATCTTGTAACGACCAAAGTGCAAAAGACAGTTTGGCTACTGCCAAAGAAAAAGGATATTTAAATTACGAAGTACTAAACGACTCTGTTGTCTACCATTATATTTATCGTTCAGGCATCAATTGGTATAAAGGTGAAGCGGCTTCTTTTACGGTAAGAGATGCAAATCCCAAAACATTTATAGAATTGACAGAAAATTATGCAAAAGATAGTTTACATGTCTTCCATAAAGGACATAAATTAAGTGAAATAGATGTTAATAGTTTTAAAGTCATAGCTAAATTTCTTACTCGAGACAAGCTTGGAGTATATCTAGAAAACAAGAAAATTACCAATAGTGATGGTCTAAGTTTTAGGTTTATAAATGACAATTATGCTATAGACAACAACCAAATCTATCATTTTTCATCAAATGATTACAGCGTTATAAAAAATGTAGATAGAGAATCATTTACACCTATTGATAATCTTTATGCTAAAGACAAAAAGCATGTTTATTATTTAGATATAGTAATCACAAATGCAGATCCTGTTACTTTTCGCGTTTTAGATAGTGTTTTGAAAAAAGGAACTGATTTTATTGATGCAGAAGATAATACGTATTTTTATTCCAAAGAAAAATCTATTAAAAAATAGAGTAATGAAAAAAATAAATATACTAAAAAACAATGGTCTTATAATGATTGTGTTGTTTACAACATCCATTTTCGGACAAACAAAACAAAACTTAAGTAAACAACTCTGGGAAAGGGCTCAAAGTTGTTATTCTCAATTTGAAGGTAATGACGATGATGGAAAATTAGATGGTGTAGAAATTATTGATGATGCTAAAAACGGATATCTAAAGATCTCTGGAACCATTGGCACTTGTGGTTGCAGCTGTTCAAAAACAATAGCAGCCTTTAAAGGTAAAAATGAAAAATATACTTTTTTAGAGCAAGAAACATCAGATTGTTCTTGGTTGCATAAAGTATC
>DOIV01000259.1:0-1520 GCA_003511845.1 Flavobacteriaceae bacterium
TTTTTAGTTAAAGGAACTACTAAAGATAAAATTCTTTTTATTTTTGATGAACCTACAACTGGTCTGCATTTTCATGATATTAAAAAACTCTTGGCTTCTTTTAATGCCTTGATTGAAAAAGGACATACCATAATCGTGATTGAACACAATATAGATTTAATCAAATGTGCCGATTATATTATTGACTTAGGACTTGACGGAGGTAAAAATGGCGGTGAACTTTTATTTCAAGGAACACCAGAAGATTTGATAAAATCTAAAAAATCTTATACTGCTAAATATTTAAAGGAAAAATTGTAGCCCCATTGTCCTACGGACATTTCCCCGAAGGGGAAAACTAAAATATTCTAAATTATTTAACCTTTGAAATCCAATCAGAAATACTGATATTAAAATCAGCAGAATCAAGAAAAATAATTCGTCCATATTTTTATTCAAACTGATTTAACTGTCTCACTGAAAACTGCCAACTGAACACTGACTTACTCCTTCTTTACTTGCTTCCCTTCAATAACAGCCTGTAAGTTTTCTTTGGCTAAGACAAAATCATCTTGATATTCTACAGCCTTTTTAAAACTAGCTTTGGCTAAGTCCATTTTATCTTGTTCAAATTCAATCAATCCTTTTAGATTTGAAATGGCTGCTAATAAAGACACTTGTTGGTTGTAGTTTTTATTAATAGCATAACTTACTTTAACTTCACCATTATCTTTCAATTCTTGTGCTTTTATAATAGCTTTATAAGCCTCATCAAACTTTTTTATTGTAAAATATAGGTTCGCTAATTTATAAGCATGGTAATTGTTATTAGATTTAACAGTAAGCTTAGCGTATACTTGAGCTGCTTTATCTACAACACCTAGATTCTCTAATGACACGGCTTGCATCTCTAAAATTTCAATTTTATTACCATCTCGACTTAAGATGTCTTTACAAACCATAAAACAAGAGGAGTACTTTCTGCTACCAAAATACAAATAAGCCAAACTGTCTTTATAGCTACTATTCACACCTTCTTTAGCTATGATATTGTAAATGCTATTTACAGCAACATCATTATCTCCGTAAGACAATGATTGATGCATTACTAATTTATCTAATGTTGTGTCTTTTTGATCTTGTGCATAAATACTAATAAACGCTAACAAAGCACTAAGAGTAATGTAATATTTTTTCATAGGTTTCTATTTATAATGAATTGCAAATATATTTAATTCTATTGAATAATTAAACAATGTAATAAGCTTTTGAGATTCCCTGTCTGCCGACAGGCAGGCTCGTCACTTCTCCTAAGGTCGCTCTGTCGGAAATCGAAGATTCAACGACTCTTTAAAAAATAAATAAAAAGGATAGAGTTAATGACAAGACACAAATAACAGTAAAACTGTAACATTCAACCACAAAAAAAGCCTCTTGTTTCCAAGAAGCTTTGTCTTTCTGGGTGGAAGACCGGATTCGAACCGGCGACCCTCGGTACCACAAACCGATGCTCTAACCAACTGAGCTACAACCACCATTTT
>DOIV01000259.1:1904-3468 GCA_003511845.1 Flavobacteriaceae bacterium
GGGAGCTACAACCACCATTTTACTAAGAAAACCATAATCGGTCTACTAAGCGGGTGCAAATATAATCTATTTACAAATGTGAGCAAATAAAAAATAAAATTATTGCATTAAATATATTGTATCAATTACTTTTGCAATCTAATACCAAAACTCAAATGAATAATATTACCCATCTTGTATACGATTTTTTAATAAATATTGGAATAACTGAAACAAGTGCCAAATATTTAAACATGATTGCTCTTTTAGCAATTGCACTAGTTATCATTTTTATTGTAGATTATATTGTTAGAAGAATTTTAATGAGCATTTCATCAAGAATTGCAAAAACATCAAAAACTAATTTTGATGATATTTTAATTACCAATAAAGTTCCAAGAAATATTGCTCATATTATACCATTACTTATTGCATTAGAGTTTATCCCTATAGTATTAATTGACTTTCAATACTTAGAAAATATCATAGAAAAATCATTGCAAGTATTTGCTATTATTTTAACATTATGGATTGTAAGAAGTGTTCTCAACTCTTTAAAAGATTATTTTAAAACATTGCCTAGTTTAAAAGACAAGCCTATTGATAGTTATATACAGGTTTTTATGATTATTGCTTGGATAACAGGTTTTTTGTTTGCATTTGCAATTATAACTGGCATTCCTGTTTGGAGATTTCTTACAGGTTTAGGTGCTGCATCAGCAGTAATAATTTTGGTGTTTAAAGACACCATCATGGGTTTTGTTGCAAGTATTCAGGTGTCCGTTAATGATATGGTACGTATTGGTGATTGGATTACTTTTGAAAAATATGGAGCAGATGGTGATGTTACCGAAATTACATTAGCAACTGTTAAAGTTAAAAATTTCGATAATACAATTACTACCATTCCTACCTATGCACTGATATCAGATTCTTTTAAGAACTGGAGAGGTATGACAAACTCTGAAGGTCGTAGAATTAAAAGAGCTTTGAATATTAAAATGGATAGCATCAAATATTTAACCAATAATGAGATTACTAAATTAAAAGACATTCAATTAATTTCTGAATATTTAGAAATGCGTCAAGAGAAAATCAATACGTATAATTCTAAAAATACCATTGATAAAAAATCGCTTTTAAACGGAAGGAATTTAACCAATATTGGAGTGTTTAGAAAATATGCCGAAGAATATATAAATCATCATTCAGCTATCAATAAAGAGATGATGATTATGGTACGTCAATTGGCACCAACCACACAAGGATTACCCATAGAGATTTATGCTTTTAGTGCTGATAAACGTTGGGAGAATTACGAATATGTAATGGCTGATATTTTCGATCATTTATTGGCTGCCGTACCTTATTTTAATTTAGAAATTTTTGAATTGCCAAATAACTCAAGTTTTAAGAATTCTATAGACTAATCTGTTAAAAGGATATGGTTATTGAGGGTACTAGCGTGACGCTCGCAACATCTGGGAGTTTAACGAACAAGACAAAGATTATATTCTTTACACTATTGACGCTCTTATTAAGTCTGTAAAACTTAAATCTATTGCATAAAAAAACCACTCCTAAA
>DOIV01000259.1:3784-4637 GCA_003511845.1 Flavobacteriaceae bacterium
AAAACCACTCCTAAAAGTGGTTCTATTTCTTAGCACTTACGCCACTAATTGAAAACTGTCGCTACTGCAAGTTTACAAAACTTGTGGTAACAATATGTTTTTATTGCCACTAGTGAGACTAGCGGGAGCGGGAGCAAGAGTAATTACAAATATCGTGATTGCTGATAATATTGTTTATCTACTTGCTATTTATGATAAATCTGATAAAGACAATCTAACTGATAAAGAGCTCAAAGAACTGTTAGAGTTTGTACCTGATTAAAAAAACCACTCAATGAGTGGCTCTTTCATTTATAGAGAATCTTTTTTGCTCCACCTATCTTCAATTTCTTTTTCTTTAAGTATTTGAGAACTTGGCTTTAGTTCATTTTCTTTTCTATCTAATTTCAAAGCCTTCCCTTTTTCAAAGCCATCTTCAGGATATCTGATTTTCCAATTGATTTCTACCAATTCATTGTAGGTGTATTTTTTTACTAAATAATCCCCAACCCGTAAAAGACTATCACTTTTAATATTATTGCTTTCTTCGTATTTATTGTCTAAAAATTTATAATTCTTAAATACTACAATATTCAACACACTATCCTTCGCATCATCAAATTCTGACTCCCAAGTATAAAGCTTACCCAATGTGTTATTGCTATTTGATTGTATTTGCCTTAAACCTATCATAGTACCTTCTACATCTTCATTAACAAAAATCATTCGAGTAAAAATTCTTTCAGAAGATGTGTTTACAAAAACCATCCTGTTGTCCATTGGGTCACAGCTGTACATAAAGCTTGTTAACAACAATATAATAAAAATATTATTTTTCATCTCTATGCTTATTTTTTAAATATGTGTTACCGCT
>DOIV01000193.1 GCA_003511845.1 Flavobacteriaceae bacterium
TGCACGGAATTATAAGCGACAACCCCGTTTATATTAGTTTTTTTGAACCATATATTTTGAATCATAACCCAGAAGAAAGATTGTTTTTGAATAATTATGCTTTAATTTCAGGAGCTATATGGAATGTTAGATTATGGCGTCCTGATCGACTGCATTCAGTAAGTTCATTAAGTATTGAAATCAGAAGGATGCTTACTTTTAGTCAAATTCTAAAAAAAAATATTTTAGAAAAAACCAATACAACTCAAGATTTTATTGAGGCAATAAGAAGGTACCCAGATCTTGATCGAATAAGAAGGTACCTTGAAAAGCTGTATGTTAATAACGCAGGGCTATCTAAAGGTAGTGCCAATAATGGTAATTCATCAAATTCTCCTAGGGCACATTTTCACTATGTAGAAATTCGTGAAGAGTTTATTGTCGAGAATGTTGAAATCGATATAGAAAGTATTTCTGCTTCACTCATAAATGAATTAAAAGAGTTAGATGATAGCGATGATACTGGTGACCCACAAAAGCTAACCCAAGATTTAAGCATTGGAGAAAAAATAGATAAACAATATATATATGTTCCTGGCTCTGATGGTAATAATTTTGAAAGACAAGCGTTAAATTTAACCAATGCAATTAATAGCATTGAAAAAAATAATCAATTTTTTATAGAAAATATTAGTAAAAAAGAATTTAACCATGTTGTTCAAGCCCTATTTAAAAAAGCAGAATCTATTGACGAAAATGAAATTAACAACTTAGCTTCTCTCTCTAGTATTTGTCAGTTTGCAACAACACTAATTCTAGGAAGAAAATTAGACAGTGAATTCGGAATAAATCCTTTAAGTCTCAATGGCACTATCAGCCCTAATCAAATAAACATTAGTGAAAATTTTAAATTTATTTATATTCCTGATGATTTATTTGAATACTCCTCGGAAAACTACCAAAAAACTAAAAGTTATTATCGAGTTGAAAAAAACATTATCCTTCCTGTTCCGAAAAAGATGCATTCTATATTTGAACTGGTAATTACAAAGTGGATAAAAGCAAGAGAACGGTTAACAGGGGAGCATCACGGACTGATTGAACCTAGCTTGGTAGCTTCAAAATCTGAAATCAAGAAGTTGCTTAAAAGTTTAGAGTTAGATCGAAGAATAACCCTAAATTATTTATCTAACTATATACAGTCTGTGTTTTTTAACGTTACAGACGGTGATTACTGGTTTTCAGCTAAGTTATCAGATAATTTTAAAGTTATGAGCGGTACGCAAAAGCACTATACAACTATAGCTCCTGATATTTTTTTAAAACTTTATCAAGATGGTATATTTGAACTATTTGACGAAAAAGTAGAATTTAATGAAAAGTCTTATCCAAAACAATATAAAGGCGTTGGCAATCCAGTAAGACCGATAAAAGGATACATTGTTAATGAATTAAATAATATGGGCAAGATTTTAGAAAAAGAATTAAAACAAGCAGCTTTTAGTTTTAGTAAAGAAGATCTAATTCAACACCTAAACTTATTAATGATATTTTTTGAAACTTATAGTTCTTTTTTTACAGGCATTAGAAATGTCAAAAACCCTTATATTTATTTACAGCAAATTAACAACTCTAGTATCACTACGATTTTTGATAAAGATATAAATAATGGTTACAACACTAGAAAGATTGTCGTGTTAAAAAAACTTATACAACAGCAAATTATTTTTGAAGCCAGAATTAATGAAATTATATCGAGTTTAGTTTCTCGTAAATTATGTAAAAAATCAGATTTTTATACGGATAGGGAGTCAAAAGAATTCAGGTGGCGACGCCTTGCAAATAAGTCTAGTAACTTCCCTGGTTTTTTCTTAATTGAACCAAATTTGTTTAATGCAAAAGAACAAAGAAAAAATATAAATATCGTTGCTTATACAAGACCACTATCAAAAAAATTTTATAAAAACTCTAATAACGGCAAACACCTTGAGTTTATTACATTAGTAAGTAACGCTAATAGGCATTTTTTAAGATCTAACTTATATGAGCAAGGATTGAACAAGGAATATATTGATGAGTTTTTAGGTCATCGACAAACAGGCACAGAAAGTTGGAACCCCACATCCTTTTTTGACCCTTTTGATTATCGATTTAATATAGAACGTTCATTAAAGAAAATATTTAAAGAATTTAAGGTAAAAAACATTTTCACATGAGCAATTATAAAGAATTTAATTTAAAAAAATATATTGCGATTGGAAATTTGTGGCTTGGTTCTCATGATGTCGAGGGTCTAGAAAATAGTGATTTGCAAGAATTAAAGAAAAAACTAATCTCGCATAGAAGGCTAAATATAGAAAAAATATCAAATAAAATAAATGGTAATAATTATAAACCTTACGACAAAGATACCGAAAAAAAAGTCCATGAAGTTTCTTCTATAGATCAATTACTTGGTTTATTCAGTTATTCAGCTCAAGAGAATAAAAATTGTTTTTTTAAACAAAGGAAAAACACTAAGAATCTACCAAATATTCATATCTTAATAGATGTTTTAGTAAGTGAAAAGGTTCAAATTGAAAAAAAATCCAAGGCTATAAATGTTGTAAATAAAATAATAGATTTTGGGAATCAGATAGGGGTTTGGGATTATAATTTTGTTGGAATTATAACTAATCGGCATAGGCAAAAAAACCCATATGGTACAAATAAAGATTGGCAAGAATTATTGTTTTCAGAAGAATTTTTTATAGCACATAAGAATTTTATTCAAAATTCAAAAACAAATAAAATTCTTGGTCAATCTATCTTAGGAATGATTGCGATAGATTTAATGTACGAATCTTTCATAACTAAACCTAGCTTTTTGCAACAAGTTATTACTTTGTTAAGTGATGAGTCAAATTATAACTTTCAAAATGGTAGGTTATTTTTTTATGTAAAAGAAGATGTTTTTAATGTAAGTCGTAGAGTGTTTATTGCACCGCAATCAGAAATATTAATTTATCTACATTATTCAAATCTGAACATGAAGGAACTGTTAAAAAAAATACCAACCATATCTAAAGGCGAGCAATTCGAGTTAGACTTTGAATTAAACGAACCTAGTCCTTTGATAACTGACTATATAGATTTATATATAAAGGACACTGTTATTGTAAAGAGTATTGTCTCTTATATATCCCAGTTAAATTTACCTAAAAGCTTATTGCCAAGCACCTTGACTAGCTGGTGTGGATTTGCGGCGTTATTTCATCATGAAATTCTTCCGCCAGTTATGTTGCAATATTGCACTGGAAAGAAAGGATCATTTGGTCTAACGGAGAGGACTTTAAGTAAACTATTTAAATGTGACTTAAGTGAAAAAAAGCAATTAACGGCTTACTCTAATCATCATGCAGAAATCACTATCGGTTCAATCTCAAACTACAAAGAAATAAATTTAAGTTATGGGCTACACAAAATAAGCCAAGTGTTTAATCATAAAAGTAGAAAGCAAGACCCTGTAAAAGTTCTTGATAAAATAACTAAAAGCTATAATGACCTCGTTGATTTACCTGCAAATTCTAATTTGTTATTAGAGTGGGGAATTTCTTTGCTAAAAATTGATATTTTTAATGGTAAAAAACGCTTTGCTATAAGTCCAGCAAAAATATCAGCAAAGATAAGTTCTTTTGCACGGCATTTTATTGCGGTTTTAGGAAGTGACGAAATAACCTTAATTTCGGCAGAAGACAAAGCTAATTATTATGCAGATATGATTGATAGATCTATTAGCAGTCGTAATAGCAACACTATCCGTGCAAACTTAAGAAATTTTAACTACTGGTTAGAAAAAAAACATCTAGTTCCCACTTTAGAAGATAAAGAAGATGTTTTTGGAGATCCTAAGTTAACAGACAATACAGTGAATTCTAATTTAATAACATTTGATGAATATCAAGCAGTTTTCGTTCACCTTGAAGAACTAATACAAACCGAGCAAGAGCCTGAATTAAGAAAATATGAAATGATGCAACTTAGTTTGATTTTAGGGTTTCGCTGTGGTCTACGCTCAAGTGAAGTCTTAAGGTTGAAATTGTTTGATTTTATCGACTGTGACATTACACCAATCCTCATTATTCGGGAAACTAAGGATAGAGAGCTAAAAAGCATCAATAGTACGAGGCAATTCAATTTAATTGAATTTTTAACAGATACTGAAATACAACTGTTACGCAAGCAATTTATAAAATCAAAAAAAACATTTGAACAATTAGATTCACGAATGCAAAGTGCAAAAAAAGAAGACATCTATTTTTTTCCATCAAACAATAATCCTCTTGTCGCCGTTAACAAACAAAGCATAAGAACGCCATTAACAGCTATGTTAAAAACAGTATGCAAAGATAAGACAATAACTTTTCATCATTTAAGACACAGCTTTGCATCGTGGCATTTTTTATCTGCTTGTATTGCAGAATGGGATTTAAAAACACAAGATTTATTTAAATTGTTCCCTTTGACCAATGCTTGGCTGAATCAAGCTGATGATAGAAAAAAACTCCATATCCCAACTAGTCAAAAAAGTAAAAAATATGGGTTCTGGATAACAACAAAACTTGGTCACGATGGGTTTTATATGAGTTCTAAGCACTACATTCATACAATGGATTTAGTGATGCTACTATGGCAAGAAAAAGCCTCTAGTCGACAAATTTCAAAATACTGGAGTGACTTAACAGGAATCGACGCTAGTTATTTAAGAAAAAAAAAGTTTATTGGAATTAAATATGCTACTAAATATCACGCACCTAAAAACATTGAAAGTAAATATAAAAAACAAGAAAAAAGTTTCTTAAATTCAGAGCAATTTACGCCTGTTAACATCTCTAAAACAGAAAAAATTGATTACCAAAAAAACCAATGGCTTAATCCAATTTTAGTGTATCAAGAGACGAAGGAGAAAGATTTTAAAAAATTATTAACGAAAGAAGAAAGGAAAGTTAATAGTCTCTTTAAAAGGAATCCTAAATATAGAATTAAGCCATTAAAAGAACAAGAAATATTAAAGTTCAATCAACTTATTAATAAAGTTGAACGAGTTTTTAATATAGATTTGAATGATAAAGGAAATTACCCGCGTACGTTTATACAAATCATTCGAGCATTTAGTACGACAATTAGCAAAATAAAATTAGACAAAAAAGAGTTAAAACCTCAGGAAAGATATCAGCTGCTATCAACTGATGTTAAAAAACTTAAAATAATAATAAGCACCTTAAATAAGCTAGATTATAAATATGATATTTACTTAAAGCTAAAAAAAACAAACGGAAAGAAAGAAGGCGTTCACAATAATAAATGCAATAAATACTGGAAAAAAGAACTTGGAGTTAAAAAGAAAGACTTGTTAATTCAAGATAATTTTCAAAAAAGTCAAGGTAAAAATGGGGCTATAGAAATCCGCCCGCTAAGGAATATAAGTAACAGGAAAAACGCAACAATCAGAGATAATGCGTTAGTTTATTTTTGGGTTTCTTTAGCTGTTTATATTGATTTTAAGCCGTGAGGTTATCTTATTTCTTTGTGTCGGTTTAGTGTAGCAATTCCAATCTAGTTTACAGGCTCATTGAAATGGCCAAACACGGTCATTT
>DOIV01000297.1 GCA_003511845.1 Flavobacteriaceae bacterium
GTTAAAAATTTGTTATTGATTATTCTTAGTAACCCTATTAATACTAATAATAATCCGAGAGCATTTAACCCTTTTGTTTCTGAACTTATTCCAGCAATAACGATTAGTATGCCAATACCAATAAAAAGAATACTATATTTTAACAGCTTTTTAAAATCAACTTCATCCTCTTTAATTTTCATATAAACAGAGGTAAGCATTGGGTTAATAACCAAGGCAACAAATAAAGAAGAGCCTAAAACAATAATTAATGTTATGGGTAGAAATTTCATAAATTCACCCATCATACCTGGCCAAAAAGCCAAAGGTAAAAAGGCAGCCAATGTTGTTGCCGTTGAGGCAATAATTGGCATAGCCACTTCGCCAACACCAAATTTGGCAGCGTCAATTTTTGAGTACCCTTCATCTAGTAATCTATAGACGTTTTCTACAACTACAATTCCATTATCAACCAGCATTCCTAAAGCCAATACTAATGAGAATAATACCATCATATTTAAGGTAACACCTAATGTGTTTAATATAATGAAAGAGATAAACATAGATAGAGGTATGGCTATACCTACAAAAAGAGCATTTCTAAGGCCTAAAAAGAACAGCAATACCAACACGACTAAAATAACACCTAAAATAATACTGTTTTCTAAATCAGCGACCTTTGTTTTGGTGTCATTAGTCATGTCATTTGTTTTAGAAATATGTAAATTAGATGGGAAATAAGATAATTTAGCCTTAGAAATAATAGAATCAATTTGAGTTGAAGCATTAATTAAATTCTCACCACCACGTTTGGTAACATCTAACATTACAACTGGTTGTGAAAATTCACGAGCATAATTATTTTTTTCTTGTTCTTTAAAACTAACTACAGCAATATCTCTCAGGTAAACAATATTACCTTCTTCTTGTTTTACAATGATATTTCCAATTTCTTGAGCAGACGTAAATTCTCCGATAACCCTAACATTTCTTCGTTGCCCCTGTTCTAATAAATCACCTCCAGAAATGGTCATGTTTTCATTTTGAATGGCAGTACCAATATTATTAAAACTAATTTCTGAACTTTGCATTTTATAAAGATCAACACTAATTTCAATCTCTTTATCTTGAATTCCTCTGATGGTTACTTTTGAAATTTCTGGCACTTTTTCAATTTTATCTTCTAAATATTCACCATATTCTTTAAGTTGATTCATAGAGAATTCACCAGACAAATTAATATTCATAATAGGCATTAATTCGGCGAAATTCATTTCTTGTACTGTTGGGTCAGCAGGTAAGTCTTTAGGGAAATCTTTATCAGACAATGCCGCATCAACTTTGTCTTTTACTTTCCGTAAAGCTTCTGTAGGCGTTACACTAAAATCGAAAGTAACTTGTATTGCAGAATATCCTTCAATTGATGTTGATGTTATTTCATCTACACCAGAGATTCCGTTAATTTCTTTTTCTATGGGGCGAGTAATGAGTTTTTCAATATCAATAGCTGAATTTCCAGGATAGATAGTAGCCACATAAATTTGCGGTACTACAATTTCAGGAAAAGCCTCTCTAGGCATGCTTTTGTAAGCAAAAATTCCCGCAAAGAAGATCATCCCAATAATTACAAACACGGTCATTTTATTATCAATAGACCATGATGATAATTTAAATTTTCTTTCTATTTTACTCATAATAGTATGCTAAAAATTATTTAGTAGTTATTTCAACAACATCACCTGCTTTTACTAAACGGGCACCAGTATTTATCAAGGTGTCGTTTTCAGTCAATCCATCGGTTATAAAAACTTCATTATTATATTCTTTGCCAGTGTCAATCAATTTTTTCACTACAGTTCTATCCCCATTAACAGCTTCAATAGCAAAAACATAATCATCACCATTCTGATCTTGTTGTACTAAAGTAGAAGGAATGATAATGCCGTTTGCTTTAAAGTCTAATATTTTTAAATTTGCCAGTAAATTTACTTTTATAAGTTTATCTTTATTTAAAAGATTAATTCTAGTTTTAAAACTTCTATTGTTAGGGTTTATATAGTTTCCAATTTGTGAGATTTTAGAATTGATTTCTTTATCTATAGAAGGGAAAAATACATTTGCTTCAGTTCCAATCTTTATAGCCTGTAAATAAGCTTCAGTTACTTCTGCTTCAACATATACTTTAGTTAAATTTAGTAATCTAACTACAGGCATTTGTGGACTTGTTAATTCACCATTTTTCGGAAATATTTCATCAACTACACCGCTAAAAGGTGCAATTATTTTCATTTTACGAGCTTGAGTTCTAAGACTTGCTAAGTTATTCTGAAAATTCTCTTTTTGAGCTTTAGCTTGAAGGAATTGCATTTCAGAACCTATTTTTTGTTTCCAAAGACGCTCTTGACGTTCAAAAGTAGTTGTTGCTAAAGCTAACTGAGTATTTAACTGAGTAATGCTATTTCTTATGGTAGCATCATCTAATTGAACCAATATTTGTCCTTTAAAAACTTGTTGACCTTCTTTAACATAAATTGTTCTTACGGTTCCGCCTATTTCAGGTCTAATTTCAATGTTTTTATCTGCTTTTACAGTACCCTGTATTTCTATATAATGTTTGAAGATTCCGTGTTTTGCAGGTAGAACAGTTACCACCTGTAATTTTTTACTGGTGTCTAGTTTTGAGAGTGCGGTATCAATAATTTTCAATTGTTCACTCAAACTGTCTATTTGTATTTTTAGGGTGTTTTTTTGCTCTTGTAATTCATTAACATTTTGAGGAATGACTTCTTTTTTCTGACAAGAAGCAATGCTGAATAGTATGATAAGGGTGAGGAAAATATTTTTCATAGTATGATTATTTGCTGTTTAATAAGGTTTCTAACGCTACTTTTTTAAGAATTACATCTAACATGGCTTGTAAATACTCTTGTTGAGAAGTATACAGTTGTGTTTGTGCTTGTCTTAACTCAAAACTTGAGCTAATCCCTTCTTTAAATTTGATTTGATTCTTTTTTTCAATACGCTCTGCTAAGTCTAAATTTTGTTTTTTTGTTTGGTATTGTTCAATAGAAAATTGATAATCGCTTTTAGCACTAGCAGTTTGTAATTTAAGTTGTTGTTCAGTTTGTGTTAATTCTGTTTTAGCAATTTCTAAATTAATTTTTGCTTGAGCTGTTTTAGAAGCCCTACTATATGAGCTAAAAACAGGAACGTTTAAACTTACTCCAAGTAGTGATGAACCAAACCAACGCTGATTTGTGTTTAGAAATTCAAAATTTTCACCAAAACCACTATACCCGCCATTTATAAAGGCAGTTAAACTAGGTAATGATTTACTTCTTTCAAGTTTTAACAGTAACTCTTTAGAACGTTTAGAGTTTTTTGCAATTTTAATATCAATATTATTTTCAAGGTTAAAACTCTTGGCTAAAAGTTTAAAATCAATATTTTGCAAGGTTAAGGTTTCTAAATTATCCTTTAAAACTAAAGTTTGATCTAAATCAATTCCTAGTGTAATGTTGAGCATTTTATAAGACAATTCTTTAAGTCGTGTTGCGTTTTTAAGACTGTTTTCTATGCTGGAATAAGTAATTTGCAATTGCTCTACACTTTCTTCTTCAGTTAATCCGTTTTCATATATTTGTTGTGTTTCATGAAGTGTTTTTTGTAAGGTAGCTTTGTTTTTTTTGAGGATTAGAACACTTTCTTCGGCCAATAACACATTGCCATAAGCATTAATGACCGCCTTTTTTATTTCTAAATCTGTTTTTACTTTAGCATTTTTAGAAATTTCTAAAAACACTTTAGTTGATTGTAAAGCTACTAAATAAGAGCCATCAAATAATAATTGCGATAATGTTGCAGAAGCATTTATATTTTGTTTTGTACCAAAAGTAACTTCAGCAAATTCACCTTTGTTGCCTCCAAAAAATTCTGCCGGAATCAATGATACCTGTTGCTTTAACCAATTTTGATAATCTATAGACGCATTAATTTGCGGTAAACCGATGGCGGTAGTTTCCCATTTTTTCTTTTTAGCATTATCAATTGTGTGTTGTGCATTAATAGCACTATAGTTGTGCTGTAAAGCATAGGTAATTGCCTCATTTAAAGTAAATGTTTTAGGCTCTTCTTGAGAGAATCCTTGAAATAAAAACAAGAAACTAAAAAGTAGATATAGTATTTTGTTTCTCATTTTTTTATCTGTTTTTGGATAGTATTGTTATCAACTTCTCAATTCCTTTAGAGGTTGAAATTGCTCTTATGTGGTAGTTTAAATAACTTGTCATCAGTATTTTCATATTTTTTTCACCCATAGGGAAGGTTTCAATATCTTTAATAGAAGTTACGCCACTAAAATATATTCTTGAAATAAAATCGACATCAATTTCTTTTCTGAAATAACCAGTCTCAACACCTCTGATTAAATTTTCTTTTACACAGCCCTCCATAACTTCAAACTGTTTTTTTTGGAGTGTGTAAAATAAAGAAGGATAATGTTTTTTTAATTGAAAATGAGGTGAAGATCTTTCGCCTTTTAAATTCTCCATCACAAATTCTTTGATGTCGAAGAGTTCTTCAATAGGATTCTTCTTTAATGCACAAATAGTGTCTATTCCTGAGCTAATTTGTTCAAAAATCATAAAAACACTTACTTCAACCAATTCAGTTTTATTTTTATAATGGGTGTAAATTGTTTTTTTAGAAATACTAAGTTTTTCAGCAATCTCATCCATAGTAATGCTTTTAAATCCGTAATTTAAAAACAATTCAGTAGCAGTATGTAAAATTTTTTCTTTCATTTATTTGATGCAAACATACATCGGAAACTTTAAAAACCAATAAAGTTTCCTGAGTTTTTATATTGTTTTTTTTAGATTAGTCAATATTGAGTGCAGTGAAATAGAATTTATTGCCTTATTTTTACAAAAATTTAAATAAGTTGGAATTAAATAAATACAAAACAGGCTTTTTAAAGCATTTAGAGTTGAGTCTTCAAAAAACAACTCCTGAAGGTTTATATGATCCAATTCATTATATATTAAATATAGGAGGGAAACGTATTCGTCCAATGTTGACGTTAATGAGTTGCGATGTGTTTGGAGGAGAGGTTACAGCTGCGTTAGATGCAGCTTTAGCAATTGAAATGTTTCATAATTTCTCTTTAATACATGATGATATTATGGATGCTGCTCCATTAAGAAGAGGGCAAATAACAGTACATAAAAAATGGAATTTAAATACAGGTATCTTATCAGGAGATGCCTTATTGGTATGGGCACAACAATTGTTAGAATCGTATGACGGTGAACAGTATAAAGAGCTAAATGTGCTTTTTACCAAAACCGCTTTAGAGGTTTGTGAAGGACAGCAGTACGATTTTGATTTTGAAACCACATTTGATGTTAATGTAAATCAATATTTAAAAATGATTACTTTAAAAACAGCAGTATTAGTAGCTGCTTCATTAAAATTTGGAGCAATTATAGCTTCAGCTTCTCAAAAAGACTCTGAGCATATTTATAATTACGGATTAAATTTAGGGATAGCTTTTCAATTACAAGATGATTATTTAGATGTCTTTGGAAATGAAGATTTTGGTAAGCAAAGAGCAGGTGATATTATTGAAAATAAAAAAACATTTTTATTCTTAAAAACATTAGAACTTGCAAATGAAAAGGATAAAGAAAAGTTGATGAAATTATATAAAACTAAAGTACCTTCTGAAGGTAAAATTAATGAAGTTACACAGTTGTTTAAAGGTTATAAAACACCTCAATTGATTGAAAGTGAGATTCAAAAATATACTTCAAAGGCAATACTTTGCATAGAGAACCTTTCAATTGGAAATAGTAATAAGAAAGTTTTGATGGATTTTGCTAAACAGTTGATGGAAAGAAAAATTTAAATATAGTAGGGTTTTTTATAAAAATATTGTTCAATACGTAAATAAGTAGTAATATTGCAGTCCAAAATTTAGGTCCCATAGCTCAGCTGGTTAGAGCACCTGACTCATAATCAGGGGGTCCATGGTTCGAGCCCATGTGGGACCACTTTTAAATGTTAAAACGTAAATGCTTGATGTTAGAAAAAGATAAATTACCCTTAAAAAATGAAATTTAAGTGTAAAACCTTAAAAAGAATTTATATATTTGCAATGTATTAGCGTTTTTTACGTTAATGATATTAAAATAAAGGGAAAAAGTATATGTTAAAAAAATACTCAATATTAATTCTAGTATTATTATTTGTTTCTTTTTCAAATAATATAACTGCACAAAATGGTGGGGGTGAAG
>DOIV01000138.1 GCA_003511845.1 Flavobacteriaceae bacterium
GAACCTCTGAAAATTTTAGGAGTGCAATACTCATCTTTCACGGTGCATTAAATCTTTACCCACTAAAGGTATAAAGGGGAATTATATTTTAATACAGAAAAACCAGACGGTACAATGCGTAAGCATACAAACTCTTCAAAATTAGAAGCTTTAGGGTGGGAATATAGAGTAGGTTTAGAAGAAGGCATTCAGCGGATGTATACATGGTATGTAAATTCAATATAAATTAAAATTATGTCAATTTTTATTATTGCTGAAATAGCACAAGCACACGATGGTAGTCTAGGTTTGTTATATTCATATATTGATGCAATATCAAAAACAGGAGTTGATGCTATAAAATTTCAAACACATATCGCAGAGGCTGAAAGCTCTATCCATGAACCTTTTCGTGTAAATTTTTCTTTTGAAGATAAGACGAGGTTTGACTATTGGAAAAGGATGGGCTTTACCATTGAGCAATGGAAAGGAATAAAAAGACATTGTGAAGAGGTTGGATTGGAATTTATGAGTTCGCCTTTTAGTAATGTTGCTGTAGATTTATTAGAAGAAATTGGTGTAAAAAGGTATAAGGTTGGTTCTGGTGAAGTGAATAATTTTTTACTTCTTGAAAAAATTGCTCAAACAGAAAAACCTGTTATTGTGTCTTCAGGGATGAGCTCTTTTGATGAATTAGATAAAACTGTTGAGTTCTTAAAAAAAAGAGAAGTTGATTATTCTATATTACAATGTACTACATCTTACCCAACACAAGTAGAACAATATGGCTTAAATGTTATCCAAGAATTAAAAGAACGATATCAGGTGAAAATTGGTTTCTCTGACCATTCTTCAAAACTAGAAACTTGTATAGCTGCAACAGCACTTGGAGCAGAAATATTAGAATTTCATGTGGTTTTTGATAAAGAAATGTTTGGACCTGATAGTAAATCATCATTAACTATAGCTGAAACAACAAAATTGGTAGAAGCTGTTAGAAATATTGATGTTGCTTTATTACATCCAATTAACAAAAATAATAATTCTTCATTTTTAGAATTAAAAAATATTTTTGAAAAATCATTAGCAGTAAATAAAAACTTATCTAAAAACCATATTATTACTTTTGATGATTTAGAAGCTAAAAAACCTAAAGGATATGGAGTTTTGGCATCAGAGTATCAAAAAGTAATTGGAAAAAAAACAAATACTGAACTGAAAAAGTGGGATTTCATAAATGAAAAGGATCTGATATGATAAATAAGCGTAAAATATGTGTTGTCATCACGGCACGCCCTTCATATAGTAGAATAAAAACTGCTCTTATAGCAATTAAAAAACATCCTAATTTAGAATTGCAATTGGTAGTTGCAGGCTCTGCCTTATTAGGCAGATATGGAAATGCTGTTGACTTTATAGAAAATGACGGATTCGAAATTTCTGAAAAAGTTTATATGGTTTTAGAAGGGGAGAATAAAGCTGCTATGGCAAAAACTACAGGAATTGGTGTGATGGAATTAGCTAATGTTTTTTACAATTCTAAACCTGACGCTGTGATTACGATTGCTGACCGTTTTGAAACGATTGCTACAAGTATAGCGGCGGCTTATCAAAATATTCCATTAGTGCATATTCAAGGTGGAGAAGTAACAGGAAATATTGATGAAAAAGTCCGTCATGCCAATACCAAACTGGCCGATTTACACTTAGTAGCTTCTGATGACGCCAGAGAACGTGTAATTAAACTTGGAGAAGATTCAAAATATGTAATTAATACTGGTTGCCCGTCAATAGATATTGCTAAAGAGATTAATAAAAGTCCGAAAATGAATTTTGACCCACTGAAAAAATATGGAGGCGTTGGAGTTGGAATTGATTGGGAAAAAGGTTATCTGGTTGTAATGCAGCATCCCGTAACAACCGAATATAAACAAGCAAAAATTGATATTACAGAAACATTAATGGCTATCAATGAATTAAAAACACCTACATTTTGGTTTTGGCCAAATGTAGATGCAGGTGCAGATGGTACCTCAAGTGGTATTCGTTCTTTTAGAGAAAAATACAAGCCTCAAAATATACATTTTTTTAAAAATATGGAACCTAATGATTTTTTATTACTTTTAAAGAACAGTAAATGTTTAATTGGTAATTCTAGTGTTGGTATTAGAGAATGTTCACATTTAGCTGTTCCTGTAGTAAATATTGGTACACGCCAAAACAGACGTCAAAGAGGTGTAAATGTCATTGATGTAATGTATAAAAAACAAGAGATTAAAGATGCAATTACTAATAGAATAGAAAACACTCCATTTAAACCAAATGTTATATATGGAGATGGAGATTCAGGTGAAAAAATCGCAAATGTACTTGCAACAATTAAACTTAACTTTCATAAAACAATTACATACTAATGAGGGTTTTGGCAATTATTCCAGCTCGAGGTGGTTCTAAAGGGGTGCCTAATAAAAATATAATTCCAGTTTTAGGAAAACCATTAGTTCATTATACAATTGAAAGTGCTTTAGAAAGTGAAAAAATATCTAAAATTTTACTATCTAGTGACTCAGAAAAAATATTAAAGTCTTGTAAAAAATTTAATATAGAATTTAATAAGAGAGAACAAAAGTTGTCATCTGACATTAGTCCGATTATTGATACTGTATTTGAGATACTTAATAAATATGACAAAGAGCATGTTGAATTTGATGCAGTACTGCTTTTACAACCAACATCTCCAATTAAAACAGGTGTTGATATTGATAATGCGATCAGTTTGTTAGAAAAAAATAAAGAAATTAATTCAGTTATTTCTGTTGTTGAAATGGATGATACACATCCAGCAAGAATGTATTGGGAAAATGAAGATGCTACATTAAAATCAATATTACCTGAATATGAAAAAACAAGAAGACAAGAAATTCCAAAAGCACTGTATAGAAACGGAGTGCTATATTTAACTAGAGTTTCAGCTTTAAGAAAAGAAAGAGAAATTATGGTAAAGCCTTCTTTACCCTATAAAATGAATCCTAATTATTTAGTGAATATTGATGAACCTAGAGATTTATTAATTGCAGAAGTTTTGATAAAAGCATGGCAGGAAAACAAATTATGAAAGTTCTTAATGCAGAACCATTAAATTATAGTAAAAAAGCTATTCTTTTATGGAAAAAAAAAGGATTAGAATATATTGAAACTTCTTGGGATGATATTGAAAAAAAAATAATATTTAAAGATGTTCTTATTTTAATTATTAGACTTAATAGGTATGTTGATAAAGTAATTCTTGATAAGTTTCCAAATCTTAAGTTTTTGATTTCTGCAACTACCGGACATGACCATATAGATTTAGAGTATTTAAAATTAATAGATGTTAATTTAATATCGTTAAGAGGTGAAGATAAATTTCTTAAAACGATACCATCAACAGCAGAACATACATGGGCATTATTACTGGCATTAATTCGGAAAATACCTCAAGCGAATGAGCATGTGAAATCAGGAAATTGGAATAGAGATTTATTTAAAGGGTTTCAATTAAAAGATAAAACACTAGGTATTATTGGCTTAGGTAGAACGGGGTTGAAAGTAGCAAAATATGCAAAAGTTTTCGATATGGAAATTAAGTATTTTGATCCTTTTGTAGAAAACACAGATTTTTTTAAATGTAAGAATTTACAAGAACTACTTGCAATAAGTGATGTCATAACCATTCATATTCACCTGAATGAATATACTATAAATTATATCAATAAAAAGAATGTTAATTTTATAAAAAAAGGAGCCTTACTAATTAATACCTCAAGAGGGAATATTTGGAATGAAGAAGCTCTAGTAAGAGTATTGAAGAACAAGCAAATTTCTGGTATAGCTGTTGATGTTTTATCTACGGAGTTAGAAAATATAAAAAGGAGTCCTTTATGGGAAGCTCAACAGTCGGAAGAGAATATAATTATCACCCCTCATATTGGCGGTGCTACTTATGATGCTATGTGGGCATGTGAAGAATTTATAATTAGTTTAATAAATTGAAAGTAAAAAAATGAAAAGTAAAACAAGAGGTAGTTTTGAAGGATGGGATGAAGTATGGAGTAAACAATCTGAAGAGGAATTACTCAATCCAATGTATACAGAGACATCACCTAATACAATTTTTCAGTTTTGGCAGTAAGGTGTATTCTGAAGACCTTCTAAATTTAATCAAAAATAAAAATTACAGTTCATTTTGTGAATTAGGAGCAGGTAGAGGCACAACAACAATGTATCTTGCTAAATATGGATATTCTGATTTAACAATGGTAGATTTAGCAGAACAAGGTTTTGAAGTAGCAAAATATAGTTTTGAAAAATTTAAATTATCAATACCTAAAATGATTATTGCAGATGTTGAAAAAACAAATATCAAGGAAGAGTCATTTGATTGTATCTATAATATTGGATTATTAGAACATTTTGACGATCCAAGACCAACATTAGAAGAATCATATAGACTTTTAAATAAAGTGGGGCTAATTTATATGCCAATAGTTCCAGTTCAGCCTCAATATAAATCATTTTTTCAAAGACTAATGTTTAACCCTTTGTCTCTAATTAAAAATATAATTAGATCAAAATCAAAAGAAAATAATATAAATAGAACGGATTACCCAAGATCATTTTATGCTAAAATTTGCAAAGAGATTGGTTACAAAAATATAAAATGTATTCCTTACAACCATATTGGAAAGTTAATAATGATGGTGCAATTGAGAACAAACTTACTCTTCCTGTTTATAAATGGTATTATAATACTTTTAAAAAAGGAAAGACTCTAAGTTTTAAAACCAGTACTATGTTTGATTTAGAACTATTAAATAGAGATTATTATAGAGGACGTTTTGCTAATAAGGTTAGAAATAAAACAATATACAACTGGGAAGAATAAGCATGTTTAAATAGTAAAAAAGTAAATGAAAAAAGTTCTAAAAGACCTTACAAAAGATACTTTTACTTATGGTTTTACAAGTGTATTAGGGCAAATTATCGGTTTTTTATTATTGCCAATATATACCACGCATTTATCTACAAAAGATTATGGTGTAATGGCAATGATTACTTTTATTAGTCTGTTTTTTGCTCCTTTAGCAAATATGGGAGTAACTAATGCAATATTTAGACGGTTCAATCTTCATAAAGATAAAGAGTTACAAATAACATCATTATCTATAGGTAGTTTATTTGTATTAGTATCGTCATTAATTTTATTAGCTATAGGTTTTTTATTTTCCAAAGAGATAACCTATTTGCTTGTAGATGATATTCAATATCAACCATTAATTAAATTAAGTCTAATTACAGCTTTTTTTGTAAGTGTAAGTCAAGTATTTACTGTGGTGCTAAGGGCTAAAAGGAAGGTTACCCAAATTTCCATTGTTAGAATAACTGAATTATTGATAACAGTTGGGTTTGCAATATACTTCGTTGTTGTATTAAAACTAGGTGTAGAAGGTATTGTAAAAGCAGGCCTCATAGGGAGTATCTTTGGGTTTTTAGCCCAATATGTTTTATGTTTTAACTTGATTAAATTTAGAATAGATATAACCGAGCTTAAAGAACTGTTAAAATATGGATTGCCTTTTTTACCACATAGATTATTAACTCACGGATCTAATTTTTTAAGTTTATATTTTATCAAAGAATTTATTGGCTTATCAGAAACAGGTTTATATAATATTGCCCTCAGGTTTACGTTACCCTTAGCTTTTATAATTGGCTCTGTACAATCAGCTTGGGTACCTATTAAATTTCAAACGCATAGAGAAGAAGGTGAAAAAAGTGCATTAATATTTAGACAGTTAATTTCTTTTTATTTTATTATCATCACATTATTATTTGCAGGTGCAATTATTCTAGGACCAGAATTATTAAGACTAATGACAGCTATTGAATACCATAGTGCAGTTTATTTATTACCATTTGTATTATTAGTCCCTTTTAGTAAAGGTATCTATTTTATGTTAGGTACAGGTTTTGAGTTTACCAGTAATACAAAACCAATGCCATTAATTAGTGGTTCGGGTATTATTGCTCTTATTGTAATAACATATTCTTTATATAAACCATTCGGGGTATATGGTATTATTATCGGTTTGATTGCTTCATGGTTAACTATGGCAATTGTGATGAGATATTTTGCAGTAAAACGATTTTATGTACCGATTAATTTTAAATTAATTGCACAATTACTTTTTATAGCTATTGTTTTAGGAGTTATTATTTTTTCAATACAAGGACACTCTGTTGGAGTTAGAATTAGTATAGAAATAGTATTAGCTATACTTTCTGTTGGAGTTTTTATTGGTCTCTTTATTTTTAATAAAGATTTACAAACATTAGAATTAAATAAATACCCCATGTTTAATAAACTAAATAGGATATTAATCCCTATAATCAAGCGTATTAAAAAATAAAAATCAATTTATAAAATGAGATTAAATTTTATAGAATATTTATATTATCGATATAAATATAGTGTAATTCCTAAATTTCAAATAAATAGGCTTTTCAATATAAAAAATATCTACACTTTTATGGCTCAAGAAAGCTGAGGAAGTGTAGGTATAGATTTGAAAGTTAATGGAAAAATTATTGGATTGAATAAAAATGTGTTTTTTAAAAATCATGTCAATATAAACCCAGGAGCTAGATTTTTAGGAAAAGGAAAAGTAGAAATAGGAAATTATTTTCATACAGGGCAAAATTTAACAATTATAAGTACAAACCATAGGTATGAAAATGCTGAAGCCATTCCTTATGATAAAATTAGAATAAATAAACCTGTTGTAATTAAAGATTTTGTATGGTTAGGGGATAGCGTCCTTATAATTCCAGGAGTAACAATTGGTAAAGGAGCGATTGTAGCTGCAGGATCTGTGGTAACAAAAGATGTACCAGATTATGCTATAGTTGGAGGGAGTCCTGCAAAACTTATTAAATATAGAAATATTGAAGCTTTTGAAAAACTAGAAAAGCAAAAGAAATTTTTATAATTTTATATATGCGAGAAGAAATAATAAGTTGGGTTAAAGAGTGCGTTAATGTGCTTATTAAAGATTTTCAAGAAAATGATGAGGTAAAAATACTGATTAAAGCATTTGTTACGCAATATGAGTTAAATACAATAAGAAGTATTGAAAGCAATAAAAATTTAAAATATAATAATCAATTAAATTATGCCAAACAAAAAATTAAAAATAAGATAATTAAAACACAAAAGCCATCTATTGGTTTTTCTCTAAAACCTAAGCAAATTGATGTTTTATTTTTGCCTTTTCAAAAAATGCATTTAGACGTGGTATTACCAATTTATCAGAATATAGTTAAAAATGAAAGTATTAAAGTTGGTCTTGTTTCTAATAATTTATCAATTCAGTCTTGGATAAAGAATAAAAACATTGAGAATTCAATTTTTATTAATGATTTAGAACCATTTTGGGTCGACTATAAAAAGAATAAATATTATTATGATATAATTAAATCAGTTGAAAAATTACAGAAATTAAGTGTAAAAAATAAAAAGATTGATTTTAAAGAGATACTTTTATTTAGTTGGAATTCTTGGTATTGGCTCTATGACTCTACCTTAAAAATGTTTGATAAAATTGTAGAGAATTATAGTCCTAAAGCAATATTTGTTGGTAACACTATTACTTTAGTTGGAAATATAGTTGCTCATTTAGCAGCGAAAAAAAAAATTAAGGTGTTTTGCATGATGCACGGTAGAATGAACGACTATATACAATTTAGTAAATTTGATTATTTTTACTTGTTTGGAGTAAGGGATAGAGATAATTTGATGAAATTAGGAGTTTCAGATAATAAATTAATAGTTTCTGGTTCTCCAAAAATAGAAAGGTTTTTGACAAAGACAAATAAGGTAACAGATTCAAACCACAATAAAAATATTTTAGTTGCCTTATCGGGCCCTGGGCATAGTATAACTGTTGAGCATCATATTTTAATAGTAAAACTTATCTATAAATTAGCTCTTGAGTTTAAGAAGGTACAATTTAAAATCAAATTGCATAAAAAGGATAGAATAACATATTATGAAGATATAATTGTATTATCTAATGTAAGTATTTATGAATCTGGAGATATGTCAGTTTCTTCAAATATTTATGATTGGATTGTAAATTCTGATTTATTAATTACAGGTGCATCTACATCAGCATTAGATGCAATGTTATTAGACCTCCCTGTTGTTACAATTGATATATTAAAGCATTTAGAGAATGTAGATTTTATTAATGAAAAAGCAACATTTCATGCTACAACATATAATGACCTTCAAAACCATGTTAATTCTATTTTAGGAGATGATTTACAGGTAGACTTGAGAATAAAAAAAGCAAAAAAATTTAGTCAACAATTTTATACACAACCAAAAGAAGGAAGTGTAAATTTGATGACCAAGCATTTAATTAAGGTGTTGAATGAAGCATAAGTCATTTTTTTCTAGATTTTTATGGATATTGTATAATCAGTATCAATATGGTTATTTTGATAGAATAAGGAAATATATTAAAGTAAGTTTTTGGAAACAATATTTTAAAACTACAGGTGAAAATCTAGTAATTCACCCTTCAGTATTAATAAGAGGAGCTCATAATATTTCTATTGGAAATAATGTAAATATAAATCATGGTGCAGAATTGTACGGTGCAGGAGGGCTTACAATTGGAAATGGAAGTATGATAGCTTATCATGTGATGATTTTTACTGATTCTAGAAAATTTAAAAGTGATCAACTTCTAAAGTCTTTGAAAGGAAGAATAGTAAAACCAGTTAAAATTGGCGAAGATGTGTGGATAGGAGCTGGAGCGTTGATAATGCCAGGAGTTATTATAGCCAATCATGCCATAATAGCAGCAGGGTCTGTGGTAACTACCAACATTTCAGAATGGGAAATTGCAGGAGGAAATCCAGCAAAAAAAATTGGAAGTCGAATAAAAGAATAGCATAAAATTTGCAAAAAAGCAATAAAATAAGGGTACTATATATCCATGACAGACCTTCTGGTGGTGCCGGTGAGAGTTTGTACCAAATGATTTTTAGAAATAATCATTGGAATACTAAAGCCATTGTATTTCTAAATGGAGGTTTTCTTAAAGAAAAATTTGAACAATTGAAACCAAGTATTAAGGTTAATTATTTGAAGAATGGTTCATGGTTAGGTTCTATGAAGAGTAAGAAATGGTTATATAACCTAAGTCAAATATATTACCTTCCAAAAAGTTATAATTTTATAAAAAATGTAGGCACAATTATTGATAGAGAAAAAATTAATATCATTCATACAAATACTATAACTATTATTGAAGGTGGAAAATTAGCGAAGAAAAAAAACATTTCACATTTCATACAAGTTAGAGAACTTATTGATTTAGATTATTATCAATATTTAATATCAAAAGAAAAAGTGATCGCTAAATTAGAGAAAAATTCAGATGTAATTATTGCCAATTCTGAGCGTACAAAAAAGGGATTGCTAAAATTAGGGATGAAAAAGGATAAGATTAAAGTAATATACAATACGGTGAGCCCTTCAACTATCCAGTTAGATATCAGAGATTTAATTCAGTTAGATAAAGAAATACAAATTGTTGCTATTGTAGGTTGGATAAGGCCAGTGAAAAGAATTGAAGATTTTATCAAAATTTCAAAACAGTTTCATGATATGAATGAAATTAAATTTGTAATCATTGGAGGATATGGAGGAAACACAAATTATAATAATTTCATTAAAGAGTTAATAGCAGATTCACCTAATGTAATTTACATTAATACTGTAGATAATATTTCATGTTATATGAAATCTTTTAACCTTTTGATTAGTACATGCGATATAGAATCATTTGGGCGTACTGTGGCTGAAGCGTTGATTGAAGGCACGCCAGCAATTGGTATACAGAGTTGTGGGGTGGCTGAAATAATCCAACATGAAAAATCAGGTTTTTTAGTTGAAAAGTCTGATGTAAACAGTATGGTTAAATACACTAAGTTACTTCTTGATGATGAAAATTTAAATAAAAAAATGGGATTGTTTGGTAAACAAGATGTAGAGAAAAAATTTGGGGTAGAAACTATCCGCAAAAAATATCTAGAATTATATAATGAATTTAAAAAATAAAAAATGAGTAAAAATATAATTATTGGAGCTGGACCAGCAGGTATCGGAGTTGGCTTAAGTTTAGGAAAGGATTGTACAATTTTAGAAACTGCAGATACTGTAGGTGGTTTTTCTAGAAGTATTGAAATTAAAGGTGCTGTATTTGATTTTGGAGGGCATTCTTTTCATACTCCACATCCAGAAGTGAGAGATTTAGTTTATAATTCCTTAGAGATGTATCGTCAAACTCGTAATGCGAAATGCTATTCTCATGGGCAAATAATTCCATACCCATTTCAAAAAAATTATAGATTGTTAGAAGATGAAAATGTGGTAAAAGAATGTTTACAAGGTTTAGAAAATCTTCCTTCAAATATAATAAAAAAAGATTTTGACAATTTTGAAGAGTTTATACTAAAAAGTTTTGGGTCAGGTATATCAGAGCATTTTATGATACCCTATAACAAAAAATTATGGGGTAGAGATTTAAAACGAATGGCTGCAGATTGGACAAGTGAAAGAGTAGCGGCTCCAGAAGGGGTAAAAGAAAAATTTGATTTAACGGGAGGTAAAAGAAAACCTTTACAGGCAGACACCAAGGTTGGTTACCCTGCAAAAGGTGGTTTTGGAGAAATATACAAGGCAATTGGTAAAAAACTTGAGAATGTTGAATTCAAAACTACTGTCTCTAGAATTGACCCAAAAGCGAAAAAAGTGTATACAAGTGATGGTAAAAGTTATGAATATAGAAATTTAATCAGTTCTATTTCAATTATTGATTTTTTAAAAATAATTGATAATGTGCCGCAGCGTATAGTAGACTTAACAAAGCAATTAGATTATTTATCAATGGTGTTAGGCTTGGTAGTAATAAACCACCCTGTTGATACAGATATTCAACGATTTTATTCAGCTGAAAAAGAAATTATTTCTCACAAAACAGCAATCAATCATAATTCGTCTGATTATTTACGTTCCTTACCAAATCATGGTATTATGATGGAGATTTCTGAAGGCCCAGAAAAGACGTTGCATCGTTCAGATACCAAACAATGGATTGTAGATAGTTTGTTGACTCTAGGAGCTATAAAACACCCTCATGAAATAGAAGAAATACAAATAAAGAATGTAAAATATTCCTACCCAGTACCAACAAAAGATCGAAATGAGATTATGGGTGAAATAAAAGAGTGGTTACAAGAAAATGATATTTATACTGTAGGCCGTTTTGGAGAATGGGCATATATCAATTCAGATAAAGCTATTTACAGAGGCTTAGAGTTGGGTAAGTATATAGCGAGTTTGTAAAGTGTTAATATGAAAAAAAAACTTTGGGTAGTTACCTATAACTTTCACCCAGTTTGGGCCGGTCCGGCTGAACGATTTTTACGTTATTATGATGGGTTAACAGAACGTGATATTGAAGTGACATACATTACACTTTTACGAAATAATCAACTACATGAAGAAATCTATAGAGGAGCTAAAGTTATTAGATTAGGAAATTCTGAAGAAACTAGTTCTATTAAAAAATTCATTGAGTTAGCGACTAAATATGCATTAAAATCAGAACATAAACCAGATACTTTTTTGGTTTTATTAGCTGATAATTTCAATGCTCCAGCTATTAGAAATTTATCTAAAAATGGAATTAAAACAGTTTATGTTAATACTATGGCATTTAAACTGTCTAATTCTAGAAATATATTGAGGAGATGGGTTTCAAAACACCTTAATTATCGTTTTTTTAAATCTTTTGACACCATAGTTTGTAGTACTGAAATCTTAAAAGAGCCAATTACTAAATTAGGGATAAACCAAAATAAGATTAAAGTAATATCTAATGGAGTATCTTTAGATAGGTTTTGCCCTGCAAAAGACAATAAAGAAAAACAGGGAATAAGAAATTTATTTAAACTACCAGACGATGAGCCAATTGTAATATTTGTGGGCTTAAGAGTAGAACGTAAAGGGGTGATAGATTTAGTAAAATCATGGCAAATTTATAAAGAAAAAGGTGGAGAAGGTTATCTATTAATGGTAGGAGATGAACAACATGAAAATCCTATTTTTACTGCTTTTTATGAAAAATGGGATAAAATATTAGCAACTATTAAAGAAAAAGATAAAATTATAATACACCCCCCTTCTAGTGAAATTGAAAAATATTTCAAAATCAGTAAATTGTTTGTGTTTTTATCAAAACAAGAAGGAATGCCTAATGTAATTGCTGAATCTATGGCTTCAGGTTGCCCAGTAATTACAACTAAATTTGAAGGATTTTCAGATACCTGGGGAAGAAATGAAGAACAATTGTTGGTTGTAAATAGAGAGCATAATGAAATTGCTACTAAAATTGCTACTGTTATTAAAGATGATGAGTATTATCGATCTATTCAAAAGGCAGCATTAGAGTTTGTGGCAAAAGAGCACGCAATTGAATGTACTCTAGATAAATATGCAAATTTAGTTTAATTGATATTAAATTATGTGCGGAATAGCAGGAGTAGCTCATTGGAATAGAAAAGATTACAGTCGTAGTGTTTTAAAGATGTGCAATGCTATTAAGCATCGTGGTCCAGATGGTGGTGGGGTTAAACAGTTAGAAGGTGTATGTCTTGGACATAGAAGATTGTCTATTATTGATTTAAATAACGCTGCTGATCAACCAATGGTAGATAATACCGGTCGGTTTTGGATAGTTTTTAACGGCGAAATTTACGGCTTTCACACTTTAAAATTAGAATTATTAAAATTAGGGCATCAATTTACTACAGCTTCTGATACCGAAGTAATTTTAGAAGGTTTTAAGGCATGGGGTATAGAACAACTATGTGTAAAGCTTTCAGGGATGTTTGCTTTTTCAATTTGGGATGACTATAAAAAAATATTATATATTGCTAGGGATAGGTTTGGAGAAAAGCCGTTATATTATCTTAATGATAAAGATACGTTTCGGTTTTCTTCAAATGCAAACACATTATTTATTGATGCTAAAAAACCTAAAGAGTTAAACCCTAATGCAATAGTTGCTTTTTTAAATCAAAGTTTTACCTTACCACAATATCCGATATTTAATGATTTACAAACTTTAAAACCAGCTCATTATTTAGAGATAATTGAAGGAATTAAAATTGTTTCAAAGCCTTATTGGTCACCAAAATTTGAACCAAAACTTATTTATAATACGAACGAATGGTTAGATTTGGTAGAGAATAGCCTTGAAAATATTGTAAAGGAAGAACTAGTTTCAGATGTGAAAATTGGAGCATTATTGAGTGGTGGGGTTGATTCTTCGTTAATAGCCTCATTAGCAACTAAATTAAGACCAGACATTGATTTATTTACTGTAAGAATGCTAGATTCTAAACTTGATGAATCAGAAATAGCTAAAAATGTTGTTAAAGTAATTGGTGGTAAACATCATATTATTGATGCAGACCCAATAAATATTGATGACTTTATCAAACTTCAAGGACAGTTTAGTGAGCCTTTAGGTGATTCAAGTGCTATTGCCATGTGGATGGTTTCAAAAGCAGCAAAAAAACATGTTACAGTGGTGCTGACAGGAGATGGTGGTGATGAGCTTTTTGCAGGATATGATACAGTTAAATTAAATTCTAAATTTCAGAAATATAGAACTATTTTTAATAACCCGATTGGTAAAGGATTTTCAACAAATTTACAAAAGGCACTTTTGCCTTTTAGCGATAGGACGATACCTAGAAAAGTAATAACTTTTTCTAACTTTATATCCCAATCAATAAAGCATACTCATATAAATCGTTCTTTTATACCAATTAAAGTTGAAAACACCATTTATGGCGAAAAACTAATACAAGCAAAAGATAATGCATATTATTTAAACGCTTTAGAACAAATATGGAATGAATCTTCTGCAAAAGAACCAATAGATAAATTACTAAATTATGATTTGAAACATTCATTATTAGGTGATTTTTTACCTAAAGTAGATGTTTCTACAATGTACCATTCTTTAGAAGCACGTGCTCCTTTTTTACATCACAACCTTACAGATTTAGCATTTCAAATGCCTTTAGAAATAAAGAAATTAGGAAATATTCAAAAAGGAATTACCAAGAAAATTTTACAAAAAAGAATTGGCATAAATGCTGCTCAAGAAGTAATTAAAGGGAAGAGAGGTTTTGTATTACCAATTGATAAATGGTTAGATGGGAATTGGAAAATTTTAATTGAAGACCTCCCAAAATCTGAATTGGTAAAGCAAGGATATTTAAATAAAAAAGGAATTGAGCAAGTAATAAAAGGTTACAATAAATACCCAGAGACCTATTCTCGTATACGGTATTCTTTAGTCGCTTTAAATTTATGGAGTTATAAAAATTTATAAATGTTTGTATTAATTATTATTGGATTACTTTTTGCTGTATTGCTACTTCCAATGCGTCATGCTTTTGGGGTTAATCTAGCAGCAACATTTCTTTTTATTGTACCTAACGGTTTTGATATAACTACCTATTTATTTTTGCTGTTATTTGTAAGGTTACTTGTTCTAAAGGTTTCTACAAGACAAAAGATTAAATATGACAAATTTATTATTCTTTTTGTTATCTTTTTGTTTTTTTCAATTTTATCTTATTTGTTATTCCAAGGAGAATATGGAGTACAGTATCTGCGTAGGTTTTCTATGACGATTATTATAATACTCCTTTTTGTTAATATTTTTAAATCTATAGATGATTTAAAACTTTTTATTAATTATTTTTTAGCGGGAATTTTACTATTGTCAATACATTTACTTACACAGACCTTAATTCCAATTAATCCATTCGCTGAAGCAGTTTTTACAGCTAGAGAAGGAAGGTTAATGCCACGAGGTTTTACAAATCAATATGTAAATCCAAATAATATGGGTTCCTTATTAGTATGGGGTTTTGGATTAGTTTTAGGATTTTATAATTTGTTTTATTCTAGGTATTTTGTTACATATAGTAATAAACAAAAATTCAGAATTCAGGTTTTAGCAATAGCTTTTCTTATTAACATTTCAATTATAATAGGTATGTTAGGAAGTCGAGCTAATTTTATTGTTTTATTAATTATTGCAATAATTTTATTATTTAAATTAAATTTAAAAAAAAAATCAATAAAAATAATTATTACTGGTTACCTCTTTTATGTTTTTATTGGACCGGTTTTATTAAATTCTATGAGCCAAATTAGTAGGTTAGCACCTAATAATATTTTTGCACCAGTAGTAAATAGATTAATAGATTCTGAAGATGAAATTGAAAATTCTAGTTATTCAAGAAATCGATTGGCAAGTAATGGAATTTCTCTTTTTTTACAAAGTCCAATACTAGGGATTGGTATTGGAAATGAAGCAAATATAATGGGTAAAAATTTTGAAATTAGTAAAGTATCACATAATACATATGTGAGCCTACTTTCAGAAATGGGTGTTATTGGAATATTGTTTCTAATTGCAATTATTTTTAGTTGGATTCCATACTTTAAAACCAACTTAGCAATAATTATAATATTTATGATTGGAACTTATGCAACCTTTCATAATATTATGTTGATGTCTATTCCTTGGCTAATAATGTCATTTACTAAAAGAAGTTTAGATTTGGTATTAAATATTAATGAATAGTTATTTTAAAAAATATCAAAACCATAAAATTCCTCATACATTAGGAAGTTTTGATGACAAAGGAATCCCTCTATTTAATCCAGAATCACTAAAATTAAAAGGGAAACAATCCTATCATCCAATAGTTATTGTACAATATGCATTGGCACATTATAACTTATGGATTGAGAATAATAATAAAAATCATAAAGACACCTTTTTAAAATGTGCAAATTGGTTAGTTAATAATTACACTTACCATAAAGAATATGATTTAGCTATTTATTATTATTATTTTGATTTAAAGAACCCTCCTGTGAAAGCACCTTGGTATTCAGGTATGGCTCAGGGACAAATCTTGTCATTATTTGTAAGAGCTTATTATGAAACTGGAGATAATAGTTATATTATTGTTAGTGATAAAATAGTAAACTCCTTTAAAACTAATTTAGATAAGAATGGATGCAATTCATATTTATCTGGTCACATTTTTATTCAAGAAATTGCACAAAACCCAAAATTATATATTCTTAACGGAGCCTTATATGCAATAATTGGCTTAATAGAATATAGTGAAATCAGCAATAAAAATAATTTAGAAATAGATAAATTTATTAAAGGAATAGAAGGGTTATTACCAAAGTTTGATTTGGGTTTTTGGACAAAATACTCTTTAGGAATGAGATTTAACCTTTCTGATGTTTATTATCAACAAGTTCATGCCGAGCAATTAACTTATTTAGGAGAAAAGTTAGATAATTATATATTATTAAGTTATGGAAATAAATTTAAAAATCAATTGGAAAAAAATTCTAAATGGATGAAATGGATACATTTTTTATCATTAACTATAAATAGAGGGTTTCGTTTTTTAGGTTTTGGTAAGTTTTTATATAAATTTTCAAATTAATAGATGACATTTTTTCTTTGCACAGATAGTGATATTCATAATAAGAGAGAGTTTAATTGGATTTGTGAAGAATTTATTTATTCTACAGGTCATCAAGTCATTCACAGTGAAGATACCTTTTTTGACGCCATCATTTATTATGGAAATAATTTTAAAAAAAATAAAAAATTAAATCAATTTATTGGTAATGTCCCAATATTATTAATACCGAACAATAACAATAACAATAAACCAAATCATGTTAAAGTTAAAAATACAAATTTTGGAAAAATAATTGTAGATAAAACTATAAATTGGATATATAATGATAACAAAAACATTACAAGTTTGGAGTTTGATTTAATAACTTTTTTATTCTATTATTTAGCTGAAGAAGAATATTTATTTAATGAGTCAAGAGATAAATACGGTAGATTGACATTTAATTTAAGTGAAAAAGAAAGGATTGAGCTAGAAAATCCAATAGTTAATATGTGGGCTCATTGGGTTGATAATTGGTTAAATCATGAATTATATAAAAACAATAAAATATTTTACAAGAAATGTCTTTGGCCAAATCAGGCAAAAATAGCTATATCTTTTTCTCATGATATTGATATTGTTAATAAAGATTTTTATAGTTATTGGAAAACCTTCATTTATTATTTAATAAATAGGGAGACATCAATAAGAAATTTTATATCTTCAATTTTTAAATATTTTTATTTAAGAGTAAAAGGAAGTAAATCAACTTTTAATAATTTTCAATTTGACAACATAAGAAATTTTCACAAAAAGCATAAAATAAAAGCAACTTTTAATATTATGAGCTCTAGTGCAAATCTATTAGATAATGAAAATTATTTAGAACTAGCAAAAAATAATATTAATGATTTATTAGGAGATGGGCATGAAATAGGGTTACATGGAGGATATGAATCTAAAAGTTTTTCAAATATTAAAGTGTTTCTTAAAGAAAAAGAGATACTTGAAAGATATATTAAAAGAAGTGTGGTTTCAACACGGCAACATTACCTAGGTTTTAAATTTAATAAAACTTTTCTTATTCACGAAAATTCAGGAATACAAATTGACTCAACAGTTGGTTATCCGGATAAAGCAGGTTTTAAATCTTGTTTTTCTCATCCTTATCAACCTTGGTTGTTTGAAGAACATAGGAAAAGTAGTTTGCACGAGCTGCCGTTAATATTAATGGATGGGACTATGATGAGCAAAGCATATTCAAATTTAAATTTGGATGAAGCAAAAGAAATGTTCTTGCATTATTTTAATACTGTTAAAAAATTTAATGGTGTATTGACTATTAATTGGCATCAAAGAATATTTTCGGAAGGCCCATATAAGAAATGGATGCAACTATATTATTTTGCTGTAGATTATATTAGTAATTATAATGTTTATAAAGCAACACAACAAGATATTATTAAAAGGTATAAAGCCATTAAATCTGTAAACATATCTATGCAAAAAGATACAATTATCATAATGAGTCCAATCTCTATTGATTCTTTTTCTTTTATTATTAGTAATTCATTAAATATAAAACCACTAGAAAAGTCTGGTATATCTATCATTAAAGAGAATGAAAATTATGTAATAGAAATAACTAAAATGAATGCGAATGATATTGTAAGGTTGACATTTGAAAATTAAAATGACAAAACAAAAAAAAATACTTGTAATCTCTCACCTATATTTATTTCCTAATTCTAAATTACGAAGAGGAGGATTAATTATACATGAATCATTAGTGAATTTTAAAAGAACAGGTAAAAATATGGAAGTTTTATTTTTTTTACCTTTTATTTGGTCGTATTTAAAATATTTTAATTTTAATTGGAAAAAATTTAATTTCTCGCCTTACGAAATTGATAATATTATTATTCATCCAATTTTTTATATCCCAAGGCTTTCAAAGGTGATGAAGAAATTAGATTTATATTTAAAAATGCTAGCTTTCAACTTTTTTTACCTACAATCATATAATGAAAAGAATGGGTTTGAGTTCGTTTATGGACAGACATTATATCCTGACGGCCCTTTACTATCAAAAATAAGTAAGAAAGTGAATAGCCCTTATATTGTAAATATGAGAGGGTCAGACATACATTCTTACAGTGCAAATAACACTAAAATTCATTCTCAAAGTATTAAAGTTTTGAATGAATCAAAATTAGTATTAGCAGTAAGTGAAAAATTAAAAGATACTTCTATTGATATTTTTGGTAAAAATTATGTGAGCCATATATTATATACTATTTGTCAGATAAATACA
Organism: Flavobacteriaceae bacterium; assembly: GCA_003511845.1. Taxonomy (GTDB): domain Bacteria; phylum Bacteroidota; class Bacteroidia; order Flavobacteriales; family Flavobacteriaceae; genus Aureibaculum. Next base: position 18,932 of record DOIV01000138.1, read on the forward strand.
TTTAAAAAAAACAGGCCAATTTCAAATTCTCTTAACAATATTATATACATAGGAGCTCTTGTTGAATCAAAAGGAGTTTATGACTTAATTGAAGCTATTTCATTGCTTTCAAAAAGTAAAAAATATAAATTAAATTTAGTAGGAAGTGGAGATAGAAAAAGAATAGATAAGTTATTGAAAATAAAAAAAATAAGTAATATTGTGAGCTTCAAAGGTGAAATTAGTAATAGGGACATGCTAGTTGAGGAAATTAATAAAGCAGATATATTATTGTTCCCTAGTCATAATGAAGGGTTACCAAATGCAGTCGTTGAATGTGTAGCTTGTGAAAGAATAGTTATATGTACTGATGTTGGTGGGGTTAGAGAAATAACAAATCAAAATTTAGCTTTTCAAGTAATACAACCTAAAAATATAAATGCAATAATTGAAGCTATCAAGAAACTAGAAACTGTAACTGTTGAAGAATTAAGAAGGCAGGCCAATAGAAATAGAAAGAAAATATTAGAAAGATTTAGTCCGGACTCTCAGTTAATTACATTTAGAAAAATTTTAGAAAAAATTGGCAAAAAAAGTTAAAATTGTATTAGTAACATCAGGCGGTATGAATGGAAGAAGATTATCTTATCTTTTTTCAAAAAATAATATTTCGTATGAATTACTAACCGTTAGTTTTCCTTTACCAAAAAAAAGAAAAATAAATAGAATAAGTTTTATAAAAAAATATATAAAAGGAATATTTTCAAATTTTAGAATCTTAAGATATCTTAAGATGAGAAACCTACCTAAATACCCTATTAAGGCAGAATTTATTGGAAGGCTTAATAGTGAAAGAATGTTTGAAAATCTAAAAAATAAATCTCCAGATTATATCTTTATGATGGGAGGAGGAATTCTGAAAGATTATATTATTGATACAGCTAATGAAGGTGTACTAAATGCACATCCTGGTATTTTACCTTACATAAGAGGTGTTGATGCAATTAAGCATTCAATACTAAAAGATATACCTATTGGTGTTACAGGGCATTTTATTGATTCAGGAATTGATACAGGAGCAATCATAGAACGATATTGGCTACCTGTAGAAAGTAATAATACATTGGATGAAATTGTTAGCAAATCAAATGATTTATGTGTAGCAGTAATGGTTAAATTTGCATTTGACATTATAGATGGTAAAAAATTATCAACCACTCCGAATAATAAAAAACATGCATTGTGTAAAAAAATAAGTAATGAGAAAAATAAGATTGCTCATCAAAAGTTTAAAAACAATTGGCACATAACACATAAAAAGAGTTTATCTAAAATAAAAAACTTAAACTCAGGGTTAGAATTATTAAAACAATATGAAGAATGGTGGAAGGGGATAGAAAAATTTTAAAAAAATAAGTTTGATTAAAATATGTCACATAACAATTACTCATGAAGTTTTTGATACTAGAATTTTTAAAAAAGAATGTGTATCATTACATAAATCTGGGTACAAAGTAGTGTTAATAGCTCCACATGATAAAGAAGAAGTTGTTAGTGGAGTTCAGATTCTTCCTGTTTTTAGATGGAAATCTTTTAAAGAACGAATTTTAACTGCTCCTAAAGCAGCAGTTAAGTTGGCAAAAAAAGTAGATGCTGATTTGTATCATTTTCATGATCCAGAACTTTTTCCAGCAATGGTTTATTTTGCAAAGGAGAGTGGTAAAAAAGTAATATGGGATGCACATGAAAATTATAGAGATACTATTTGGAGGCTAAACTCTTTAAAATTTAAACCAATTAGTTGGTTAGCAGCAAGATGGTTTGGGCAAATGGAAATCAATGCTTCAAGAGATGTTTTAGCAGGTGTAGTTACCATTACTGATGTAATGGCAGAAAAATACCGAAAAAAAGGTGTTAAAACTTGTGTGTTAGCTAATTATGCTGATATAAGTGAGTTTACATATAACGGCACAATTGATATTACTAAAAAACCTAGACTAATTAGTTCAGGTTCTCATTTTAGGGGTAGAGCAGTAAAAGAAGTAGCTTGTTCATTTGCTGAAATTAGAAAAGAAATAGATGCTGAAATTATTTTTTCTGGGCGTTTTACAAGCATAGAGTTAGAAGATGAAGTTAAGAGCATTTTGTCAAAGGTTGAAGCTAAAGGAGTAAATTGGAAAGTTGAAGGAAAGGTCACTTTTGATTATTTGATAAATGAAGCTATTCCAAGAGCATGGGTTGGGCTAGTACTTTTTGATATTTCGGACCCTAATAATAGAAACGGTTTACCAAATCGTTTTTTTGAATGTTGGGCTAATGGGTTACCTGTAATAGTAACACGTAGTACACAAGTTGCTAAATTAGTTAAAGAAGTAAATGGAGGTATAGTGATAAATAATAATACTCCTGAAGAAATTGCTAATGCTTTTATTACAATTGCAAAGGATAGAAAATATAGAGATTTGATGAGTAAAAATGCATATGAAGCAGTTGTTAATAAATACAATTGGCATAAAAATTTTCAAGACTTAAAAGAATATTATAATGATATTCTAGATACTCAAGAAAAGTTTAATAATGATTAGATACAACATATAATTTATGTGTGGAATTTTTGGTTATATAGGAAATAAGAGTTTTGATATAAAAAAAGCAACTGATGTCATAGAACATAGAGGCCCAGATGCTGAAGGCTTTTTACAATATTTACCTGAGCTAAATAAAATTAACAAAGAACATCTTATAATAAGCGATAGATTAAAAGTAGCATTTGGTTTTAGGCGTTTGGCAATTATTGATTTGCATAAACATGCCAATCAACCATTTTCAGAAGAGACTAATGATTATCATATAACTTTTAATGGAGAAATATACAATTATATTGAACTTCGGAATGAACTTAAACAACTTGGTTATAAATTTCTCACTGATTCAGATACTGAAGTTTTATTAAATGCATACATACATTGGGGCACATCATGTTTTAGTAAATTGAACGGAATGTGGGCTCTAGCTATTTTAGATGTCAAAAATCAAAAAGTTGTTTTTTCAAGAGACAGATTTGGAATCAAACCTTTCTTTTACCATATTAATGAAGTTGGAGAAGTGTATTGGGCGTCAGAAATCAAACAATTATTTGAAGTTGGGGTAAAGAAAAAGATTAATGAAAATGTAATTAAAGATTTTATTGATATAAATGTAGTTGATTCTACAAAGGAAACTTTTTTTGATGGAATTTTTCATTTACCAGCCGGGAGTTTTACGGAAATTGATTTCAATGATGTCACCAATTTAAAAATAAATGAATCTAGATACTGGGAATTAGAAGTTCAAGATGAATTTTTAGATATAAATTATTCTGATGCAAAAAAGAAATTTAGAGAGTTGTTTTTAAATAGTGTGAGTCTGAGAATGAGGAGTGATGTTACTGTAGGGTCATGCTTAAGTGGAGGCCTAGATTCATCAAGTATTGTTGCTTCTGTCGCTCATCAATTTGAAAACCCCATTCAAACATTTACTTCAAGGTTTGATATTAAAAAATTTGATGAGAGTGAATATGTTCATTTATTAGCAAATGAATTTGATACTGTAAAAACAAAATTTTGTGAATTAACTGAAGATTTGTTTGTCTCTGAAATCGATAAAGTATTGTATCATCAAGATGAACCTTTCGGATCAATGAGTATTCTTGCTCAATGGGAAGTGATGAAATTAGCAAAAAAAAATGGAGCAATAGTTTTATTAGATGGACAAGGTGGCGATGAATTATTAGCAGGTTATAGAAAATTTTATGCTTTTTATTTAAAAGAAAAATTAACTAATTTTGAATTGCATAAATTTTTCCCAGCCTTGTTTAGATTGTTGGTGAACAAAGAAATGAACTTTTTTGATTTTAAACAAATAGGACGTTATTTAGGTGTGAAACCAGCGTCAATTAATTATTATTCTAAAAAAGGAAAACAGTTAAAGTCAAATTCTACAATTGGATTTTCGGCATCAAATACACTTAGAGGAAGGTCAAAATTAGATGTTGAAAGATATAGTTTTCCTCCTTTACTTCGTTTCGAAGATAGAAATTCAATGGCTTTTTCTATTGAGACCAGAGTACCATTTATGGATTATAGATTGGTAGAATTTTTATATTCGATATCTTCAGATTATAAAATTAAAAAAGGTTATACCAAAGCAGTATTAAGAGATGGGTTAGAAGGAATACTACCCAGAGCCATTCAGAAAAGAAAATCAAAATTAGGGTTTTCAACTCCACAAGAGGTTTGGATGACAGGAAAGTTAAAACCTTTATTTAAAGATTATTTTGCTAAAATGAAGAATCCATATTTTGATAAAAAAAATATTTATGAAAGTTTTAATGCATATCCTGAGAATAGAGTTTCTTCAGATTTTTTCTTTAGAATTTATTGTTTTGATAAGTGGTATCAAAAACACTTTAATTAGAACTTCTTAAAGTTGCAACTTGTTATCTAACTGATTTTAAAATTTAAACATGAAACTAGATATTATTGCAGGAGCAAGGCCCAATTTCATGAAAATTGCTCCAATTATTGAAGAACTTGAAAAAGTAAATAGCCAGTCCGCCGATAGGAGGAATAAGATTCAATACAGGCTAATTCATACAGGTCAACATTATGATAAAAAAATGTCAGGTAGTTTTTTTGAAGAGCTTGGTATTCCTGACCCTGATGTAAATTTAGAAGTAGGTTCTGGTACTCAAGCTGAGCAAACAGGACGTATCATGGAACGTTATGAAGACTTATTACTAAAAGATATGGCAGATTACTGTTTGGTGGTAGGTGATGTTACATCCACGATGGCTTGTTCAATTACAGCTAAAAAGTTAGGCATAAAAGTAATACATGTTGAAGGAGGTATTCGTTCAAATGATATTACTATGCCAGAGGAGATAAACAGAATGGTCACTGATGCTATTACTGATGTTTTCTATACAACCTCTGAAGTTGCTAATGAAAACCTTAGAAAATTAGGTCATGATGAAAGTAAGATACGGTATGTAGGTAATACAATGATTGATACTTTATTGAAAAA
>DOIV01000248.1 GCA_003511845.1 Flavobacteriaceae bacterium
CTTTTTTACTAAAAAAGGTTTTACAACGGTCTTAAATTAGTTATTGTCGTAAGCATGTTTGTATGGCTCTTCTTTAAGAATTTGTAAAATATCTTTCTCTAAAGTTTCTCTAGGATACTCAACATATCGTCCAATTTCTTTATCTTTTTTATAGAAAATAATAGTGGGTACTCTAATAATATTTAATCCTTCTTGAAGGTTGTCAGAAGTTTTTTTAGACCTGTTAACAGTTATCATTTCTAAATTTTTCTCATTGAAATTTACAGCCTCTAATAATTTATATAAATGTGGAACTTCACGTTTGCTATCCCCACACCAAGTACCCATAAAAGCTTTTATTGTAACTCCTTTTAGATGATTTTTTATTTCTTTAGTTACTGTAGTGTCTAGTGAGTAGTTTTCATAGTGTTTGTCAAACCAAATCACATAAGGAGCTTCTTTGAAATCAGCTTTTGTTGTTATCCCACTTAAATAGTTTGGTTTAATTACGATTGAATCTTTTTGAGCAAAAGAAGATATGCCAATTGTCAAAACTACTAATAAAAGGATGTTATTTTTCATAAGTTTAATGTATTTTAAATTAAAGACTCTCTGTCCATAATGGTAGGTTTTTTTATACTTAATAATTTTAGAACTGTCGGTGCAATATCTGCTAATATACCATCTTTAATAGCTGTAATATCATTATCAACTAAAATAATAGGAACAGGATTGGTAGTATGTGCTGTGTTTGGAGAACCGTCTTCATTTAACATTGTTTCACTATTGCCATGATCAGCAATAATGATACTTGTATAGTTATTTTCTAGAGCTGTATTTACAACGTCTTTAAGACATAAATCTACCGTTTCAGCAGCTTTAATAGCAGCCTTCATAACACCTGTATGCCCAACCATATCAGTATTTGCAAAATTTAGGCAAATAAAATCGGCTTCTTGTTTTTTGAGTTCTGGAACAATAGCATCTGTAAGGTCTCTAGCACTCATCTCGGGTTGTAAATCGTATGTTGCTACTTTAGGTGACGGACACATCAAGCGTTTTTCACCTATAAATTCTTTTTCTCTCCCTCCAGAAAAGAAAAATGTTACATGAGGATATTTTTCAGTTTCAGCAATTCTAATTTGTTTTTTACCGTGTTTTTCTAACACTTCACCAAGCGTATTTGTTAAGTCCTCTTTAGGATAAATAACGTTTACATTTTTATAAGTTCGGTCATAATTTGTCATCGTTACATAATGCAAGTTCAATTTATGCATGTCATGTTCGGTGAAATCTTCTTGTGATAATACTTGTGTTAATTCTCTACCTCTGTCTGTTCTAAAATTAAAAAAGATAACGACATCATCCTCTTTTATAGTAGAAACAGGATTATTATTATCATCTACTAAAACAATAGGTTTGATGAATTCATCGCTAATATCATTATCATAATTTTTTTGAATAGTTAATGGTGCATCTTTAGTTTTTTCGCCTATACCATTTACCATCACATCATAAGCTAGTTTCACCCGTTCCCAACGTTTGTCTCTATCCATAGCATAATACCTACCAATAACAGTGGCTAATTGAGAATTATGAGAGTTTAGATAAGTGTTTAAATCAGTAATTAAATCTTTCCCTGAATGTGGATCAACATCTCTACCATCTGTAAAAGCATGTACATAAGATTTTACTCCAAAATCACTAGCTGCTTTTACCAAACCTCTCAAATGACTGGTGTGAGAATGTACACCCCCATCAGAAACCAAGCCTAAAAAATGGACATTTTTATCATTTTCCTTAGCGTATTCTAAAGCGTTTTTCAAGACATTTTCTTGAGCAATACTTCCATCAGCAACAGCGAGATTAATTTTTACCAAATCTTGATAAACAATACGCCCAGCACCGAGATTCATATGCCCAACTTCACTGTTTCCCATTTGTCCTTCAGGCAAGCCAACGTGTAAGCCGTCAGTGCGTAAACTAGCGTTTGGGTATTTTTTATATAAAGAATCTATAAAAGGTGTATTTGCTTTTGCTATGGCTGATACTTCAGGATTTGGACCGATGCCCCATCCGTCAAGAATGATTAAGATTGTTTTTTTGTTCATTTTATTTTTGATAAATGATAACTACAAAGTTACTAAAGAAGAAGAGAGAATTAAAATTTTACGTAATTAAATAGGATAAATAAAATAACAGCAAGTACAATGGTAAATGTCAACGTAAAAATAAGATTTTTCTTATTTTATTTTTGAAGTCGTTCTCTAATTTCTTTAAGTAGTTGAGGTGTTGCTTTTTTGGAATCAATAATTTTTTTTTGGAGTAATTTTATTTGAAGATTTAAACTTTTCAATTTCTTTTCTTCTCAAGTTGTGTTTTAAACCACCAATCATTGAAGAGGCATGCCCAGATAAACCGCCTAAAGCATTAAAATTTCTACCTCTCATAATTTTATTTACGATATTTTTCTATAGCCTCATGAATTTTTTCAATTCTATTTTCAGGATCAGGATGCGTACTTTGCATTTCTGGTACTCTGTTTGGGCCTGCAGCAGCTTTTAAAATTTTCATTACGCCTATCATTTCCTCAGGTTGATAGCCTGCGTCTAACATAAATTTAACACCCAAATCATCACTTTCAAGCTCATCACCTCTACCATATTTCATATTGATTACATTACCAATCATGGCTGCCATTTGCCCAGTGCCATCACCACCACCTACTAGAACACCCGAAATTATACCTTGGGTTAAGCCTTGTTTGGCAATACGTTCAGCAGAATGTCTACCCACTACATGTCCGATTTCATGACCTAAAACTCCAGCCAATTGATCTTCATTCTCAAGTTTTGAAAACAGGGCATAGGTGATAAATATTTGTCCGCCAGGTAAAGCAAATGCATTGATAGTCTTGGGGTCTCTTAGTAAATGAAAGTCATATTTATATGGTGTTTCTCTAGCAATACTGTTATTTACCAATTTATTACCGACTCTATCAACCATATCTTGTGCAGCTTGATCTGGGTATAAACCACCATGTTGTTGAGCCATTTTTGGTGCACTTTGTAAACCTATGGCAATTTCTTCTTCGGTTGTCAATGCAATACTTTGCTTTTTGCCAGTATATGGGTTGGTACCTCTATTGGCGTAATATTTAAATAAAGTAAATAATACAATACCAGCACCTATAATTAGTCTAATTTTTAATCCGCCTCTTCCTCTCATAATTTTGTTTGTTGTTTGTGGGTATAAAGATACAAAATTTCAAAAAAGTAAATTCAATTTTACGACATTTTGATGTTAAATTGACGTAGCAATACTAAATCTTGTAATTACTAATTTTTTATTTTTTTGTGATTTTTTCACACGATTTACCAATCTTGAATAAAACATATTAATAATAGTACAAAATTAAAGATGTTTTTTTATAAAATATTATGCTTTTAGAGTGAAGGTTTAAAAGATGTAACTTTACGATATAGTATAATATAAATTTTATGAAGTCTAAGTCAAACAAAATAACAGCCAAATTACCAAAGCATTTACAGTCTTTTGTAATTCCCCAGCCTTATGAAGAATATACAGCTCAAAACCAAGCAGTATGGCGTTATGTGATGCGAAAAAATGTAAAATACTTGTCTAAAGTAGCACATAAATCTTATTTAGATGGATTGGAGAAAGCGGGTATTTCAATTGATGTGATTCCTAGAATGCAAGGCATGAATAGAATTTTAAAAAAATTAGGTTGGTCTGCTGTTTCAGTTGATGGCTTTATACCTCCAAATGCTTTTATGGAGTTTCAGGCATATAACACCTTAGTTATTGCTGCCGATATTAGAACTATAGATCATCTAGAATACACACCAGCTCCAGATATTATTCATGAAGCTGCAGGTCATGCACCCATTATTGCAAATGCTGAATATGCCGAATATTTAAGACGATTTGGAGAAATAGGAAGTAAGGCAATTTCATCATCAAAAGATTATGAATTATACGAGGCAATACGCCATCTTTCAATTTTAAAAGAAAATCCTAATATCAGTAAAAAAGATATTGCTAAAGCGGATAAAAAGGTTGCTGAGGTAACTGAGAGTATGACTGAACTTAGTGAGATGGCAAAAATCAGGAATTTACATTGGTGGACAGTTGAATACGGATTGATAGGCACTTTACAAAAGCCTAAAATTTATGGTGCAGGGTTGTTATCTTCAATAGGAGAAAGCAAATGGTGTATGAGTAAAAAAGTTAAAAAAACACCATATTCTATAGTTGCTGCAGCTACAAATTTTGATATTACAAAACCACAACCACACTTATTTGTAACACCCAATTTTGCACATTTAAGTTTTGTATTGGAAGAATTTGCCAATAAAATGGCTTTGCGAAAAGGAGGGTTAAACGGTGTGAAACAATTGATAGGTTCTAAGAATTTAGGCACTATTGAATTGAGTACAGGTATTCAAATTTCAGGTGTTTTTAGTAGAGTAATTGATAACGGAAGTTTAAAAATTGCATATATTCAAACTACAGGAGCTACTGCTTTAGCTTATAAAAATCAAGAATTGATTGGTCATGGTAAAGAATATCATTCTGAAGGTTTTGGCTCAGCTGTTGGAAAATTAAAAGGAATCAATATTGCAATTGAAGACATGTCGCCGACCGATTTAGATGCCTACGGAATTTTTGAAGGAAAAAAGGTGAAATTAAATTTTGAAGGAGGAATACAAGTAAATGGTGAAATTATAACAGGAAAAAGAAATTTACAAGGTAAAATTATCTTAATTTCTTTTAAGAATTGTACGGTAACTTATCATGATGAGATTTTATTTAAACCAGAATGGGGTATTTATGATATGGCTGTTGGTAAAGAAGTAGTTTCAGCATATTCTGGTGTATCTGACCCTGAAAATTTCGGATTAACTTTTGATCCTCCAAAAGAAAAGACACATAAAATTAGCTATTCTTTAAAGGACAAACAATTACATGGTTTGTATAATGAGGTTAGGAAAATTAGAGAGAATAAGAGTATAAATAATTATATATTAGAGGAGATTTTCAACACTCTAAAATCAGATTTTCATACCGATTGGTTGTTGCCATTAGAGATTGCTGAATTGGTTAATGGACAAAGCTCTCAACTTGAAAAAGAAGTTAGAAACTATTTAGAAATTTTAGCTAAAAACAAAGAAATAAGTCACTTGATTAAAGATGGGTTAAGTATGATTATAGTTAAATAGCTTGATAAGCTACAACTCCAATTCAAAAAGCACTTTTTTATCAGTAATTGGAGTCTCTTCATAAAGAAGTGTCCAACCTAAAGAATTGGTTAAAATGTAAAATTTTGACAATTCATCTAACAATCTAAACTTAGCATTAGTTTTTAAAGAAGAATTTTCTAACTTTTTTAATAAAGATTTTTTTACAGTTTCTTTAATTTTATTGTAGTCTTTAGCTTCAAACGGATTAAAATAATCGGCTTGAATATCATAATATTCTATATCAGGATAAATAGAAATCTCTTCTTTAGGTATGCTAGTTATTTGAAGTGTTTTTGTTGCTTCATCTACATTGTATTCAATTTTACTTAAATCGTATGCAATAGTAACTTCAGCATTGACAACAACCAAAGCTTTTTTTTCTGCTATAAAAAACTCACTAAATAATTCTTTAGAATCTTTATAGTTAAAAACTTCACTAAAATGACCTTCGGTTACAATAAGTTTACCGACATTTTTAATCTGTTCTTGTATCAACATAGAGTTTTCATACAAGATAGCTTTGTCGTCTTTTTTATTTTGGAAGTATCTATAACCAAATAAAACTAACAATGTGCCTATAATACCAAATGCAATTTTTTTCATTCTACAATTAATTAGGCCAATTATCTGAAACAGATTCTCCTTCTGTTACAAGTTAATAAATAAAATATTATTAAATCTGGGTTACTCTTAGAGTGTTTACCATTCCTTTTTTATGAAGAGGCATTGCAGTTAGATTAACTACATAGTCATTAGCTTTAGCATAACCTTTTTCAAATGCAATTTTGTTAATATCAATTACAGTATCATCAGTACTTATCCTTTTATCATAATAATGTGCTGTTACACCCCATAATAAATTTAACATTGTTAAAATTCTTTTATTAGATGAAAAAGCCAATATATGTGATTTAGGCCTCCAAGAAGAAATTTGAAAAGCAGTATAACCGCTATTGGTTAAGGTTGAAATTACTGTTGCTTCTATATCACCTGCAACTATAGCAGCATGATGACAAATTGTTTTAGAGATAAAACGCTCATTAATACTTTGTATATGAGATTCAGTCATTATAATTAATGGTGAATCTTCTACACTCTCAATAATTGAACGTATTTTTTGAATGACTTCAAGAGGGAACTCTCCAATAGAGGTTTCACCAGAAAGCATTACGGCATCAGCACCATCCATAACTGAATTGGCAACATCATTCACTTCTGCTCTTGTTGGTACTTGGCTGGTAATCATTGTTTCCATCATTTGTGTAGCAATAATTACTGGAATTCTAGCTTTTTTAGCTTCTAGCACTAACCTTTTTTGAATAAGCGGTACCTCTTCCATAGGCACTTCAACACCTAAATCACCTCTTGCAACCATTAAACCATCACAATAAGCAGTAATATCACTGATATTTTCAACGGCTTCAGGTTTTTCAATCTTAGCAATAATCGGAATTCTAAAATCAGAGTGTTCAGTAATTAATTCTCTTAAATCGATAAGGTCTTGAGCATACCGTACAAACGAAAGTGCTATCCAATCTGCTTCCATTTTAATAGCAAAAAGAGCATCTTCTCTATCTTTTTCTGTTAACGCAGGTAATGAGATGTCTGTATTTGGTAGGTTTACTCCTTTTTTAGATTTTAATTTACCACCTCTAAGTACTTTTGTGACCACTTCTGTTTTACCATCTGTACTAGTCACTTCAAAAAGTAACTTACCATCATCAACCAAAATATATTCGCCAACTTTAACATCTTGAGGAAACTTTAGGTAGGTCATAAATGCTTTTTCTTGAGTGCCATCACATTTTTTTGTTGTAAAAGTAAAAGTAGCTCCTTTTTTTAATTTTACTTTTTCAGCCATGACACCGACACGTAATTTTGGGCCTTGTAAATCTGCTAAAATAGCTACGTTATAGCCTCTTTTTTTATTGATTTTACGGATAATTTTAATTTTTTCAGCAACATTCTTATAATTAGCATGTGAAAAGTTAACTCTGAAAACATTAACACCAGCAGTCATCATTTCTTCAATAATTTCTTTAGTATCACAAGCTGGGCCTAAAGTGGCAACTATTTTTGTTTTTTTACGATTTCGCATATATTTTAGAATATTAAATAATCTTTTGATTTTAATGTTAAAGGATTAATTGTATAAGAAGTAACGACCCCTTGTATTTTTTTTATATTTTGGATTAGTGGATGCAATGAATTGATATCAATGTCACCACTAAATTTTAAAAAATAATCAACTTCTTTTTTCTCGTTAATTAAATAACTTATTTTAGAATCTTCTTCGAATAAATAATTTTTATCAGTATTTATAACTGTAAAAATATGTTTATTTGCTATAAGTGACCATGAATAATATTCAATATTACAATAGTAATTAAATTGTATAAAGGAACAGTTTTTATCGGTAAACTCTAAACCTTTTGGCTCACAAATTAAATTGATATTTAATTTTTTATTTAAAAGATACGCTAACCTATAATCTTCTAAAGTACTATTGATAGCTATAAGAGAGTAATCATGCTCAAATTCATAACCTAATGTAAGTACTTTAGACATATCTAAAATTTATGCGAAAATAACCATTGTTTTGCTAACTAAAGGGAATATTTACGAAAACGTTGTAAAGTTTTAATTTGTAACGTTGTATTAAATGAAAATAGTTACAGCTATTTAGTATGTAGGTAGTTTGCAGAAGGTTTTAAAATCACTTATAA
>DOIV01000105.1:0-13385 GCA_003511845.1 Flavobacteriaceae bacterium
ATCAGAGATGAGATTAAACGTGATTTTCATGCATTTTATGAAGGTAAATTAGCTAATTCATAGTTTTGTCATTCCTGCGTAGACAGGAATCCATTTAAATTGCCAGTTCTAGATTCCTCGTACCTCGGAATAATAGTCCGTTTTAATTCCCCTCTCCTTCGGAGAGGGTTAGGGAGAGGCTTTTTCCCGCAATAAAACCACCCGTCCAAGCATTTTGAAAGTTAAATCCGCCAGTAATGGCATCAATATTTAAGACTTCGCCTGCAAAAAATAGATTTTGATGGATTTTACTTTCGAAACGTTTGAAATTAATTTCTTTTAAAGCTACGCCACCAGCCGTAACAAACTCTTCTTTAAACGTGGTCTTACCATTGGCATTAAAAACGGTATTGGTCAATTGATTGGCTAAGTTTTCTAGCTGTTTATTAGATGTATCAGCCCAACGTTGTTCTTGTTTAATTTCGGCTGCCAAGACCAAATTTTCCCACAAGCGTTTCGGGATGTCTTTAAAAACCGATTTAATAACAACTTGTTTTTTAGGATTTTCTCTTTTTAAAATTTTTAGTTTTGTCAACACCATTGACAATGGTTTTGACAACCAATTGATTTTTACATTGTATTGATAGTCTTTTTCGGCTAAAAATAAAGCTCCAAAAGCTGAGAGTTTTAACACCGCAGGTCCGCTAATTCCCCAATGCGTAATTAATAACGGTCCGTTGTTTTCAAATTTTGAACCTACTAAACTAACTATGGCATTAGGTACTGAAACACCTGGAATTTCTTTGATACGTTTGTCATTTATTTTAAAGGTAAATAATGAAGGAACTGGTGGAATAATAGTATGCCCAAGTTTGGAGATAAGCTCCCAAAATTTAGGACTACTACCTGTTGCAATTAGGAGCTTATCAGCTAAAAAATCACCTTTATTAGTACTGATTTTCCATTGATTGTCTTCTTTTTTGATAGCTTCAACCCGATGACCTAATTTCACCTGAACACCTGATTTTTCTGCACTACCAACCAAACAATCAACGATGGTTTGTGAGGAGTTCGATTCAGGGAAAATACGGTTATCGGCTTCAATTTTTAGAGGCACACTTCTATCTTCAAACCACTGCATGGTTTCGCCAGTCATAAATTGATGGAAAGGCCCTAACAGCTCTTTTTTTCCTCTTGGATAGAATTCAACAAGCTCTTTAGGGTCAAAACAAGCATGGGTTACATTGCATCTACCACCACCAGATACTTTTACTTTTTGTAATACTTCTTTTCCTTTTTCAAGGATAATAATTTCTGTATCAGGATTGTTTTCAGCACAATTTATGGCAGCAAAAAAACCTGCCGCACCACCACCAATAATGATTATTTTTTGTTTCATAATATCATATCAACATATAGAATTACCGTTTCAAAACCTTTATTCTTAAAATAGCTTGACGTATCCTTATTTCCTGTGGCTAAAATAAAATCGCCACCCCAAGCACCTAAGCTCTTTGTTTGTCCGAAATAATCAGAAAACAACTCTTCTTGAATGGGTTTTTGTTGAATCAATTTTGAAATGATATTTTCATGCTCAATCAATAATTTTTCAAAATCAGTTAAAGAATTACACCTACTTATTTGTTGTGTGAGCTGTGAAATTTCATCCACTTCAGTGGAAGTATTTTTAGTATTTTTTTTGTAAGCAGTTATCCCATCACGACTATTTTGCTTTTTGTTGAGGTACACAAAATAGAGTTGATCTTTAAAACTCGGATTAAAATCAAGCACTTCAACCAAAGGGTTTTTATCTTGTAACTGATAAATAATAGGACTATTATTTTGTGCACAGGCAATGTCATAAGCACTACCTCCAAAAGTATTGAACTGTAATTGAAAAGCGTCTACTTTTGCCCATTGTGCTATATTATTTATTAAGGTTGACGAAGAACCCAAACCCCAATTTCTTGGAAAAGTAAGTTTTGATTTTACAAGATACCCTTGCTTTTTTGAAAGAAATTCTTTGTTTATTTTTTGGGCTTTAATAAGTATACTTTGCAGTTTTTCTGCCACTGCATCACTTCCTCCATCTTGAGTAGCATCAAATGTAGCTGACTCAATTCTCAATCTAGGTAAACTGAATTCTACTTGAAGCCATAATTCATCCGTATCTGTATAACTTTCCCAAATTAATTTTGGCTCATTGATTTTTTGAATTGATAAATATTGTCCAAATTTTGTTGGGATTGCTAAGGCCTTTGCACCGTCAAGCACAACATATTCTCCTGTAAGTAATAATTTGCCGTTGCTATAAAAAGTATCCATTATACTTTATTTCTATTATAGATAGGTAAAAACAAAAAGGATAAGCCTCCAAAAAGCAATACCATTAAGGTTTGTGCTGTCCACATAATCCAACCAAAAGCACGTGCAGGATTGTCGTCAATATTGTATAGAATTAAAGCTCCAGCCACAAAAACGGGATAGGTGCCTAAACCTCCATTTGTCAATGCCATACTTAAAGCTCCAACCACAAAACCAACCACAATTGCTTCAAAAGGAAGGTTTGAAGTTTCTGGTATCGCAAAAGTTACTGCATAAAACATCAATACATACATCAACCAGATAAAAACGGTATGAAAAATAAATGCCCATTTTTTTTTCATTTTAAAAATACTTGCAGCACCTTCAATTAATCCGTTAATAAAATTTTTAACCTTTATAAAAAATGTATTTTTAGATTTTTTAATATAGCGATAAAACAAAACGATGATAACAATTCCAATGGCTAAAAAAACGATTTTTTGAACCATACTAGAAGGGTCACTAAACAATTTTTCTCTAATTAAATCTGCTTGTAAAACAAAAGCCAAGCCTATAATTGAAAGTAACATGATTACATCAGAAATTCGTTCTGCTACTATAGTACCAAAAGCTTTTTCAAAAGGGATGTTTTCATATTTTGATATGGCTGTTGCTCTTGCTATTTCGCCAGACCTGGGGATTGCTAAATTCAATAAATAAGCTATCAGCACGGTCATTGTACTGTTAGCAAATTTCGGCTTATAACCTAAAGGTTCTAATAAAAATTGCCAACGGTAAGCTCTTGATAAATGACTTAAAACACCTAAAAACAAAGATAATACTACCCACCAATAATTGGCAGATTTGAAAGAATCTAGTATTGCATTCTTATCCTCAGAAGTTAATTTTGACAAGAAATACCAAATTAAAAAAACTCCCAATGCAATTGGGAGTATAATAAATAAGGTTTTTTTTGCTTTTTTATTCAAAGTAAACTAAAACTTAATGATGGGATTAACCCAATAACTGATTTGTTAATTCATCAGGAAAAACGACAGAAGGGTTGAAGTTTTTAGCTTCTTCAAAATCCATTACCGCATAAGAAAATATAATAACGATGTCGCCTTTCGCTACTTTTCTAGCAGCTGCACCGTTTAAAATAATTTCTCCTTTGCCTTTTTCACCTGCTATTACATAAGTTTCTAAACGCTCACCATTAGTTACATTAACTATTTGAACTTTTTCACCTTCAATTAAATTTGAAGCATTCATTAAGATTTCATCAATAGTGATGCTTCCAATATAGTTTAAATCTGCACCAGTAACTGATACTCTATGTATTTTCGATTTTAATACTTGTATATTCACTTCTTTATTTTAAAGATTTCAAGCCACAAAAATAATCAATTTAATCTGATATTATCTATAAGTCTCACATTTCCGGCAAATACAGCTAAAAAACCTCTGTAGTTAGAACCTTTTCTTTTTCTTTTTGAAAATTTAAGTGTTTTTTCAGATGTAATTTCAAAATATTCTAACTTTAAAATCGAATTTTTTTTAAACTCTTTTTCTACCCAATCAACAACCTCTGTTATAGTTTTTGTTTTGAATTTTTCTTTAGCCTTTAACAGTGTTTTATATATAAAAGGAGCTTCTTGTCTATGTTTTTTTAATAGTCTAACATTACGAGAACTCATTGCCAATCCGTCTTTTTCTCTATAAATATCACAACCAATAATCTCGACAGGCATTTGCTGTTGTTCAACTAATTTTTTAATAATTTGTAATTGCTGAAAATCTTTTTCGCCAAAATAGGCTTTATCAGGATTAACAATTTCAAATAATCGTTTCACAATTGTTCCGACACCGTCAAAATGACCTTTTCTATGTTCACCTTCCATAACAAATTCTAAGCCATCAAAATCAAAATGAGCTGAAACTACATGACCATCATAAATCTCTTTTGCAGTAGGTATAAAAACAAGATCACAGTTGACAGACTTTAATAATTCAAAATCGTTATCTAATGTTTGAGGATACTTTACTAAATCTTCTTTATTATCAAATTGTGTAGGATTGACAAAAATACTCACTACTAGAATCTCGTTTTCTTTTCTTGCTCTTTTAAATAATGATAAGTGACCTTCATGAAGAGCTCCCATTGTAGGTACAAAACCGATAGAAATACTTGCATCTAGAGAAGATAAATAATCTTGTAAGAGCTTATTTTCGTTGAAAACCTGCATCATATTTAGTTAAAATGTAGTTAAAAGGATGTAAACTTAGTATTTTAAGCCTAAATCTAAGCAAAAATTCGTAATTTTGCGTATTCTTACTATTACAGACGTTTTTTGTGAAACGAGCATGTTGAAAGGTTTAATAAATAAGAAAATGATTAATAGCGAACGGTCCCGAAGTCTCGGGATAACCTATTAAAGAATAAGATTTAAGCATATGAAAGATAAGAGAATACTGTATGTTTCCTCTGAAGTAATACCCTATTTACCCGAGACAGACACAGCAAGAACATCCTTTGAATTGGCTAGGCTAATGCATGGAAAGAGTGCTCAAATACGAATTTTTATGCCAAGGTTTGGTGTAATTAACGAGCGAAGACATCAATTGCATGAAGTAATTAGATTATCAGGTATGAATTTGATAATCAATGATATGGATATGCCTTTAATTATTAAAGTAGCCTCTATTCCTAAAGAAAGAATGCAAGTTTATTTTATTGATAATGACGAATATTTTAAGCGTAAAGCTGTGTATACTGATGAAGATGGAAAATTATTTGCAGATAATGATGAACGTGCTATATTTTTTGCTAAAGGCGTGATAGAAACAGTTAAAAAATTAAATTGGACACCAGATATTATTCATGTTCATGGTTGGATGGCTTCATTATTACCATTATACCTTAGAGAATATTATAAAAACGACCCTTTATATTCAGAAAGTAAAATTATAACGTCAATTTATAATAATGGCTTTGAAGGTTCATTAGGTGATAAACTAATTGATAAAATTAAGTTTGATTCAATTGCCGATGATAAATTAGAACTCATCTCAAAAGCAAGTTACAATAACCTTATAAAAATTGCCATAGAAAACTCTGATGGAGTAGTGAAAGCTTGTGAAGAAATTTCTGATGAACTCTCAGAGTTTATTAAGCAAAAAGATATTCCTTTATTAGATTATTATCATCCTGAGGATATTTTTGAACAATATTCTAACTTTTACCTTACCTAAATTTTATAAAATAATTTAAAAATTAATTTTTTGTTTATGTCTACAAAAATTGTAAACAGTATCAAATACATTGGTGTGTTAACTCTTGTATTATCTAGTATTATTGCCTGCGAAAAAGATTTTGAAAATGTTGGCGTTGGCTTAGTTGATAATAATTTATTCACTCCAGATGTAGAAACCTTTGAAGTGATTTCTTATAATGAAGACCTGGAAAAATCAAGAGTTGACAATGTGACTAATCGCTTATTAGGTGTTTACAATCACAGTGATTTCGGATTGTTAAAATCTTCAATTATAAGTCAGTTAAATCTAGGTGAGATAAAATTTTCTGATAACATGTCTATTGATACCATAATATTGGATATTCCTTATTTTGCAACAAAACAAAAGAAAAATAGTGACGGAACACCAAATTTTAAATTAGATTCTATTGTTGGAAAACAAGATGTTGAATTTAACATCAAAGTACATGAGTTAGGTACGTTTTTAAATGTTCTTGATCCTGTGGACCCATCAAAAAACAAAAAATACTATTCTGATGATACTTATACAAGAAAAGCATTATTATATTCTGGGATGTTTAAACCTAATAAAAACGATACTCTTTTAGAAGTTAAAAGAAAATTTTTAGATGGCAAGCTAAATACATCTGGGAAAATAGATTCTATTAAGAAAGAAAAATTAGTGCCTTCTATTAAAATTCCATTAGATGAAAATTTTTTCAAAAACAACTTTTTAAATCAACAAAATTCAGGTACATTTGATTCAAATGATAGTTTTAAAAACTATTTTAGAGGTTTAATAATTGATGCCAATGGTACAGATGGTGCGATGATGAAATTAGCAATGTCAAAAGCAACTGTAACTATATACTATAGCAATTTGACTGATGAAACCACTACTACTAAAGATTTAAATGGGGATGGAGATACTGATGATAAAGATGTAATAGCCAATCAATCAACAACTTTTCTATTAGGCGGCGTAAGCACAAGTCAATATACTAGAGATTATACAACGTCAACTACAAATATTCTTCAAAAATTCAACAGCCCTAATAAAGTGAGTGGTGAAGATAAATTGTATGTTCAAGGAGCTGCTGGTTCTATAGCTGTTCTTGAATTATTTAAAGGTATTGATTTGAATGAAATCCGTGAGAAAAATTGGTTAATTAACCAAGCAAGTCTTACACTTTATGTAGACAATCCTACAGACACAATTATCCCTAATAAATTATACTTATACAACTATGATTATAATTCTCAAATTTTAGATGCCAATACAGAACGTTTTATAGGAGGGAAATTACAAAAAGACAAAGACAATAAACCGCTGAAATATGAGTTTCTAATTACAGATTATATTTCTGAAGTTTTAAAAAATGATAGTGAAGCAAAAGACATTAGTAAATTGGCTATAAAAACATACAATCAAAGAGATAAACCAGTAAATGCTTTAGACACTTTGATGAGAAATTATAGCTGGGATGCTAAAGGTGTGGTTTTAAAAGGAAATTCACCATTAACAGATACTAAGCGTTTAAAACTTGAAATATTTTACACAAAGAATAATCAATAAAAATAAATTAAAAAACACTTGCTATGTGTGGTATTACAGGTTATATAGGCTATAGAGATGCCTATCCTATTATTATTAATGGTTTGCAACGACTAGAATACAGAGGTTATGATAGTGCAGGGCTAGTACTTTATGATGGTAAAGAAATAAATCTTGCCAAAACCAAAGGGAAAGTTAGTGAACTTCTTAAGAAATTTGACTCTGAAGCTTCCAAAAAAGGGAATTTAGGAATCGGTCATACACGTTGGGCAACTCATGGTGTGCCTAACGATGTGAATTCTCATCCACACACATCCCAATCAGGAAATTTAGTGATTGTTCATAATGGTATTATCGAAAATTACGATACCATAAAAAAGGAATTGATCAATAGAGGATACACTTTTCATAGTGATACTGATACAGAAGTTTTGATAAACCTTATTGAAGAAGTTCAAAAAAACAATAATGTAATGTTAGGGCAAGCTGTTCAAATTGCTCTAAATGAAGTTGTTGGAGCATATGCAATTGCAGTTTTTGATAAAACTAAACCCGATGAAATTGTTGTAGCAAAATTAGGTAGCCCAATTGCACTAGGGATTGGTAAAGACAATAAAGAATTTTTTATTGCTTCTGATGCTTCTCCGTTTCTAGAATATACTAAAGATGCTATTTACCTTGAAGATGGAGAAATGGCAATTATTAAAGTAGGAAGAGAAATTGAAATAAGAAAAATTCAAGATGATTCAGTAGTAGATGCTGAGATTCAAGAACTACAAATGAATCTTGAACAAATAGAAAAAGGAGGTTATGAGCATTTTATGCTTAAAGAAATATACGAACAGTCAAGAGCAATAACAGACACCTATAGAGGTAGATTGCTGAGAGATGAGGCCATTATAAAAATGGCAGGTGTTGAAGATAATATGAAGCGTTTTTTAAATGCAGATCGTATTATAATTGTTGCTTGTGGTACGTCTTGGCATGCAGGTCTTGTAGCTGAATATATTTTTGAAGATTTAGCAAGAATACCTGTTGAAGTTGAATATGCTTCAGAATTTAGATATAGAAATCCGATTATTTCAGAAAAAGATATTGTTATTGCAATTTCACAATCGGGTGAAACGGCCGATACTTTAGCTGCAATAAAGTTAGCAAAATCTAAAGGAGCTTTTGTGTTTGGCGTTTGTAATGTCGTTGGTTCATCAATTAGTAGGGAGTCAGATGCTGGTGCTTATACACATGCAGGTCCAGAAATTGGTGTAGCATCTACAAAAGCATTTACAACACAAATAACAGTATTAGCCTTAATTGCTTTACGATTGGCTAGAGCAAAAGGAACTATATCAAGCTCAGATTTTCGTAATCATATTTATGAATTAGAAGCTATCCCTGCAAAAGTTGAAGCTTTATTAGAAATAAATGATAAAGTTGAAGAGATTGCAAGAAAATATCTTTTGTCTACCAATTTCCTATATTTAGGAAGAGGATTTAACTTTCCTGTTGCCTTAGAAGGAGCATTAAAATTAAAAGAAATTTCTTACATTCATGCTGAAGGATATCCTGCAGCTGAAATGAAGCATGGACCAATTGCATTAATTGATGATAGAATGCCTGTAGTTGTTATTGCAACTAAAAAAGGACATTATGAGAAGGTTGTAAGTAATATTCAAGAAATAAAATCTCGTAAAGGGAAAATTATTGCGGTTGTTACTGAAGGTGATACTACAGTTAAAGAAATTGCAGATCATGTTATAGAAATTCCTGAGACTATAGAGTCGTTATCACCATTATTAACTACAATTCCACTACAATTACTGTCATATCATATAGCAGTAATGAGAGGTTGTAACGTAGATCAACCAAGAAATTTAGCAAAATCAGTTACGGTAGAATAATTTAATCGAAAATAATTCCCCTAGGCTTTGCCTCGAGGATACCTGCCTGCCGCAGGCAGGGCCAGTTTCAAGAAGTTTTTTATTTATAATAGACAAAGACTTAAAAGAATATATTTTTAAGTCTTTTTTCTTTACTTTTTTTTTCTTTGAATTTATTTCCCATTAAATTCACTCATCGTATTTGCAATACCAGCTGTACCGAAAGATTTGATGAGTTTAGAAGTTTTTTCTAACCTTTCTTTTAATTTGCTATTTTCATCATCATTCCATTCACCTAAAACATAATCTACTTGTCTTCCTTTAGAAAATTCTGCTCCAACACCAAATCGAAATCTAGGATAATTTTGTGTTTGTAAAACTTCGTTGATATTTTTTAAACCATTATGCCCACCTGCACTTCCTTTTGATTTTAACCTGAAAGTGCCAAAAGAAATATTTAAATCATCACAAATAATAAGTGTGTTTTCTAAACTAATTTTTTCTTTCGTCATCCAGTATTTAACTGCTTTACCACTTAAATTCATATATGTAGAAGGTTTTAGAAGTATAAAGGTTCTTCCTTTAAATCTAAATTTACTAACAGCACCTAATTTTTGATTTTCAAAAACCACATTTTCTTTCTTGGCAATTTCATCTAAAATTTTGAAGCCAATATTATGTCTTGTATGCTCATAATCAGCACCAATATTACCAAGTCCGACAATTAAATATTTTTTCATAACAGGTTCAATATTATTAGGAGTACTAAAAAGAGACTTTAACAATTTTAACAACTTCACAACATTAATTTAATTGTAAAAATAAAAAAAGCTTCGTGAAAACGAAGCTTTTTTTAAACACTTATAAATATTTTATTTATTCTTTAGCTGCTTCACCACCTTCTGCTGGAGTTGCTCCTTCTTCACCTTCTGCTCCTTCTTCACCTTCTTCCTCTTCAACTTCATCTACAATAGCTGCACGTGCTGTTCTTACTTGAACAACAACCATACCGTCAGGGTGTAAAATTTCGAAAGCATCATTTTTAACATCTTCTACAAATACTTTATCTCCAATTTTTAATTCAGAAATATCAACATTAATAAAATCAGGTAAATTTGCTGGTATAGCTTTCACTCTTAATCTACGATTAGGAAAACGCATTGTACCACCGTTACTAACACCTGGTGAACGACCTTCTAATGTAACCGGAATGTTCATAGTCACTACCTTGTCATCAAATATTTGATAGAAGTCAATATGTAAAATTTTATCAGTTACTGGGTGAAATTGAATGTCTTGCATGATAGCATTCAACTTTTCGTCACCTTCCAATTCAATCGTTGCAGTATATACATTTGGAGTATACACTAAACTTTTAAATGCAATTTCTTCTGCTGAAAAGTGAATAGGGTTTTTTCCTCCGTATAATACGCAAGGTACCTGTCCAGCATTACGTAAGGCTTTGGTTGCTACCTTGCCCACGATTTCTCTTTTGGATCCTTTGATTGTAATAGATTTCATTTGTGTTTATTTAATTGTTTGTTATAATTTATTTACATTAAAAATTGATCACTGATAGATTGATTCCCTTGTACTCGGTGCATAATATCAGCAAATAAAGGGGCACAAGATATAACTTTTATTTTAGATGCATCCTTTTTTAACGGAATTGTATCAGTAGTAATTAATTCTAGTAATTTTGAATTTTTAATACGATTATATGCATCACCAGACAGTAGAGCATGTGTACAAATAGCACGAACACTTTTAGCTCCTTTCTCCATCATTAAGTCAGCTGCTTTAGTGATTGTACCGGCAGTATCAATCATATCGTCAACAATAATAACATTTCGCCCTTCTACATTACCAATCAATTCCATGTGAGAAATTACATTCGCTTTTAATCGTTGTTTATAACAGACAACCACTTCACTTTCAAGAAATTTTGAATACGCATAAGCTCTTTTTGAGCCACCCATATCAGGTGATGCAATGGTAATATTATCTAAATTTGTTTTTTTGATGCTAGGTAAAAAGATAGTAGAAGCATATAAATGATCTACTGGTTTTTCAAAGAAACCTTGAATTTGATCAGCATGTAAATCCATTGTAATGATTCTGGTTGCACCTGCAGCTTGTAGTAAATTTGCAACCATTTTTGCTGCAATAGGCACTCTAGGTTTATCTTTGCTATCTTGTCTTGCCCAGCCAAAATAAGGAATTACCGCTGTTATATGTCTTGCTGATGCTCTTTTTGCAGCATCAATCATTAATAACATTTCCATTAGGTTGTCTGAAGATGGAAAAGTAGAACCAATAATAAAAATTCGCCTTCCTCTTATTGATTCTTCAAATGAAACTTGAAATTCTCCGTCACTATAAACATTTTTTCTTGATTTGCCTAGTTTGGTACCATAGGCTTTGGCTATTTTTTCAGCCAATTCTAAGGATTGTGAACATGCAAAAATTTTTGGTTTAGGTAGATGTTGTTCCATGTTATGTGTTTGGTTGTGTTGTTTGTACCTTGGGTGGGAATCGAACCCACACTCTCGAAAGAATTGGATTTTGAATCCAACGCGTCTACCAATTCCGCCACCAAGGCAATTTTAAAGATTGCAAATCTAAAGAATATTTTCACATTATAACTTCATAACATTACTAAGTTTTGTATTTTTGGCAAAAATTTAAAAAAAGAAGAAAATGAGTTTAAAAGAAAAAGACACTTTCGATGTGTTAATTGAAATACCAAAAGGAAGTAGAAATAAATATGAATACGATTTTGTATTGAATAAAATTAGGTTTGATAGAACTTTGTTTTCATCAATGATGTACCCAGGTGACTATGGTTTTATTCCCGAAACCTTGGCGTTAGATAAAGACCCTTTAGACGTATTGGTGTTAGGTACAGAACCAACATTCCCGATGTGTGTTATGGAAGTAAAAGCTATTGGCGTATTTCATATGACTGATGAAAAAGGACCTGATGAAAAAATAATTTGCGTTCCTGTTTCTGACCCGATTTGGAATCAATTAAATGACTTGTCAGATATGAATCCGCATCAAGTAAAAGAAATTGAACATTTTTTTCAAGTATATAAAGATTTAGAGAATAAAAAGGTTGATGTAGGAGGATGGGGAGAAGTAAAAGAAGCCTATGAAATCTTAGAAAAATGTACTGAACGATACGACTTAAGTGAACATAAAAAAAATAGAACATTTACCATATAATTGGTATATTAGTAAAGCCTCCTTATAATTATAAGGAGGCTTTTTTTATCTGATAAGATTTGTTACTTTTGCAAACGATTAAAAACTTAGCATGAACTTATTTCAGGTTTATTAAGAATCAATCAAATAATAGTATATATGGAATCAATGATGATTTATATGCCAATAGCTGCTGCAATAATTGGCTTAATTTACATGGTAATCAAAAAGTCTTGGGTAATGAAACAAGATGCAGGTGATGGTAAAATGAAAGAAATTTCTGACCACATTTATGAAGGAGCTTTAGCATTTTTAAAAGCAGAATACCGTTTATTAGCAATATTTGTAGTTATAGTAAGTGTTTTATTAGCTATAGTATCATTTGTAGTGCCTTCTACACATATCTTAATAGTAGTTGCTTTTATTTTTGGAGCATTTTTCTCAGCTTATGCTGGGAACATGGGAATGAAAATAGCAACTAAAACAAATGTTAGAACAACTCAAGCAGCAAAAACAAGTTTGCCAGATGCATTAAAAGTATCTTTTGGTGGTGGTACCGTAATGGGATTAGGTGTTGCAGGTTTAGCTGTTTTAGGTTTGACCGTATTTTTTATCATTTTCTTTAAACTATTTATGCCTGATGGATGGACAAATACAGCAGACATGACTATGATATTAGAAACCTTAGCTGGTTTTTCTTTAGGAGCTGAATCAATTGCCTTATTTGCAAGAGTTGGTGGTGGTATTTATACAAAAGCAGCTGATGTAGGAGCAGATTTAGTGGGTAAAGTTGAAGCGGGTATTCCTGAAGATGACCCTAGAAATCCAGCTACAATTGCTGATAATGTAGGTGATAATGTAGGTGATGTTGCAGGGATGGGAGCTGATTTATTTGGTTCTTATGTAGCAACTGTATTAGCAGCAATGGTTCTTGGAAACTATATTATCGATGTAAATAACATTGATATTTTTGAAGGATTTGGACATATTGGTCCAATTCTATTACCTATGTCAATTGCAGGTGCAGGAATCATCATCTCTTTATTAGGTACAATGTTAGTTAGTATAAAATCTAACGATGCCCAAGCTGCTGAAGTAATGGGTGCATTAAATAAAGGAAACTGGTTTTCTATTGCTTTAGTTGCTATTTCTTCTTACTTTTTAATAACTTGGATGTTGCCAGAAACTATGAAAATGAATTTCTTCGAA